>JAAZIQ010000056.1 GCA_012800795.1 Bacillota bacterium | reverse complement strand
TTAGCTTACGGTATGGATAAAGAAGAGGATCAGATAATTTTAGTTTTTGACCTCGGCGGAGGTACTTTTGACGTTTCCATTCTAGAGCTGGGCGACGGTGTATTTGAAGTTAAAGCCACCAGCGGCAACAACCGGCTTGGTGGGGATGATTTTGATGAAAAAATTATTAAATATATGGCAGAAGAATTTAAAAAGGAACATGGAATTGATTTAACTGCGGATAAAATGGCACTGCAGCGTCTAAAAGAAGCTGCTGAAAAGGCGAAAATAGAATTGTCCAGTGTCACAACCACTAATATTAATTTACCCTTTATAACCGCCACGGCCGAGGGGCCGAAGCATTTAGACGTGACTTTGACTCGTGCTAAATTTAATGAATTGACTGCTGATTTAGTGGAAGCCACAATGGTACCGACGCGCAATGCTCTCTCGGACGCCGGACTTGAGCCCAAAGATATTGACAGAGTGATCTTGGTGGGCGGATCTACGCGCATTCCTGCTGTTCAGGAAGCAATTAAAAATTTAACCGGGAAGGAACCGCATAAAGGCGTTAACCCGGATGAGGTTGTGGCTTTAGGTGCGGCTATTCAGGCCGGTGTACTGGCAGGAGAAGTTAAAGATGTCTTACTATTGGACGTAACGCCGCTTTCTTTGGGTATTGAGACATTAGGCGGTGTCTTTACACGTATTATTGAAAGGAATACTACAATTCCTACAGAGAAAAAACAAATTTTCTCTACCGCCGCTGATAATCAGACACAAGTGGAAATTCATGTTCTCCAGGGCGAAAGACCCATGGCTGCAGATAACAAGACCCTTGGCCGTTTTACTCTGGATGGTATACCGCCGGCACCGCGCGGTGTCCCGCAAATCGAAGTAACCTTTGAAATTGATCGCAACGGTATAGTAAGTGTCTCGGCCAAAGATTTAGGTACACAAAAAGAACAAAAAATTACCATTACCAATTCCATTGGCTTAAGTGATGAAGAAATTGACAGAATGGTGAAAGAGGCCGAGAAATATGCGGAAGAAGATAAAAAACGGAAGGAATTGGTAGATGCTCGAAATGAAGCAGATAATTTGGCCTATAGTACGGAAAAAATGTTAAAAGATCTTGGCGATAAGGTCGAGGCGTCCAAACGAACAGAAATAGAAAATGAAATTAAACGTTTGCGCGAAGTTGCTGCACAGGACGATGTGGCGTCAATTCGAAGTGCTATTGAATCCTTGACAAAATATCTGCATGAGTTATCAACTCAGATGTATCAGCAGCAACAGCAAGCAGGCCCTGAGAATACAGCAGCGGGGGATGCGAATACTGTAGATGCTGATTACGAAGTGGTGGATGATGAGAAAGATAACAAGTAGATAAGGAATGGGAGAGCGCATGGCCAAACGTGATTATTATGAAGTATTGGGTGTGTCAAGAGATGCGTCTCCGGAGGAGATAAAAAAAGCCTATCGCAGATTGGCACGCAAATATCATCCTGATGTTAACCGCGATGATAAAAATGCCGAAGAGAAATTTAAAGAGATTAAAGAAGCCTATGATGTGTTAAGTGATCCAAACCGCCGTCAGCGATATGACCGTTTTGGCCATGCCGCAGAAGAAGGTTTTGGTGCAGGCGGCTTTGGCCAAGGCGACTTTTCTGGTTTTGGTGGTTTTGAAGATATTTTTGATCAATTTTTCGGTGGCTTTGGCGGAATGGGCGGTCAGACCCGACGTCCTACCGGCCCCCAACGCGGAAAAGATTTGCGTTATGACTTGGAAATAACACTTGAAGATGCCGCCTTTGGCCTGGAAACAAAAATAAGGGTTCCCCGTTCTGAAACTTGTAATACCTGTGGCGGCAGCGGTGCCAAACCTGGTACCAGTCCCGAAACTTGTACCTACTGTCAGGGTACAGGTCAGCAGCAGGTTGCACGCAACACGGCCTTTGGCCGTTTTGTCAGCGTAAAAACATGTGAAGCCTGTGGTGGGACGGGAAGCTTTATTAGAGAGCGCTGTCCTCAGTGCCACGGAAGTGGGCAGGTACGGCGTGAGCGCAGCATTTCCGTAAAAATCCCTGCGGGAGTGGAAACGGGTTCCCGCTTGCGTGTAAGTGGGGAAGGCGAAGCAGGCATTCGCGGCGGTCCGCCCGGTGATCTTTATATTATTATTCATGTTAAGCCGCATGATGTTTTTGTCCGCCAAGGTGATGATATTATTGTGGAAGTGCCTATTTCCTTTGTGCAGGCGACACTCGGCACAGAACTGGAAGTGCCGACCTTAAAGGGTAAAGCAAAGATTAAGATTCCGGAGGGCACACAAACGGGCACTACTTTCCGTTTACGTGGCAAAGGTATTCCGCATTTGCGCGGATACGGCCAGGGTGATCAGCATGTTAAAGTAGTGGTAAAGATACCGAAAAAAATTTCTCCCAAACAGAGGGAGTTACTGCTGGAATATGCCAGATTGGCCGGTGAAGAAGTAAGTACAGATGACAATAAAAGTTTTTTTGATAAAATGAAGGATGCTTTTGGCGGCAAATAAGGAGCGGATAACTTGCGTTGGTTGGAAGTAACTATTATTTCATGTAAAGACAGTGGTGAAGCAATTGCCCAGAAACTGCACGAACTGGGCACTCCTGGAGTTGTCCTTGAAGAAGCATGGGACTATGAAAAGCTGCAAAAGGACGGCCTGGGCGATTTGTTTCCGGAAACAGCTGTTTTAGCAGACGATGTGTTAATCATACGGGGGTATTTCCCCGTTTCTTTTTTAGGCTCGGCAGAGGAAAGAGAATTGACAGCATTTTTACGGCAATTACCCTGTTTTGGCTTGTCGGAGGCTAAACTACAATATCAATATCTTGAGGATGATGAGTGGGCGGAGGCCTGGAAAGAGCATTGGCAGCCTACACCGGTGGGGGAAAGACTCCTCATTGTCCCGGTTTGGCGGGAAGTTCCGCCGGCTGCGGATAGGCTACTGCTTTTATTAGACCCCGGCACTGCTTTCGGCACCGGTACGCATGAAAGTACCCGTCTGGCCTTAGAGTTGTTGGAAAGAAAGGTTAAAGGTAAGGAGAGTGTTCTTGATCTGGGCTGTGGTTCCGGCATATTGGCTTTGGCAGCAAAACTGTATGGTGCCGGAGCAGTTATGGGGATTGATTATGATGAGATGGCAGTCAAAGCCAGCCGCAACAATGCCGCTCTTAATGGTTTGACAGATGTTTCTTTTCGGCATGCCAATCTTTTCCGGGCCGAGATCTGGCAAGAACTGACGCCGGCAGATTTAATTACGGCAAATTTAACGGCAGATATTTTGCTGCGGCTGAAGGAGAAAATAGTGGAGTTTTTACTGCCCGGTGGTTGCGTAATAATGTCAGGCATTGTCAAAAACCGTCGGGAAGAAGTGGTTACCGCTTTTTTAGAGTGTGGTTGCCACTTAAGTGCAGAACGCAGTGCCGGTGAATGGGTGGCATTTTTGATGGAGAAGAGGTCATGAATCGCTTTTTTTATCAAACTAAACAGCGTAAAGATAATATTGTTTGTTTAGAAGGTGAAGCTGTTCACCATTTAACGAGGGTCTTACGGGCAGATGTCGGTGATAAGATTGAACTGTGCGATGAGCATGGTGTTTGCCGACTGGCTGAGATTACAGCTATTACCAGGCATGAAGTGCAGTGTATTTTGGGTGAGCTTTTACCCAATAATGAAAGTGAGGTCCTTGTTGATCTTGCTTTTGGGCTTCTTAAGGGAGAAAAAACAGATTTTATTCTCCAAAAAGCCACTGAATTGGGTGTGCACGCATTATTACCCTTTATTAGTGCGCGCACTGTAGTCAGACCGAGCAAACAGTCAGATAAGCGACAACAGCGCTGGCAGAAAATTGCAGCTGCTGCGGCTGCCCAAGCTAAACGTTCGTACATTCCTAAAGTTGGTAGCCCAAGTTATTGGCCGGAGTTAATACAACAATTTACAGCTTATGATCAGGTTATTCTCTTTTGGGAAATGGCTGCCAAACAGTCTTTAAAAGATCTTTTATCCCGGTTAAAGACAAAAAGCAGGATACTGCTTATTACCGGTCCAGAAGGTGGGCTGGAGAAAGCTGAGGTTGAAACAGCTGCCGCTGCAGGAGCCCAAATAGCTACTTTGGGGCCGCGCATTTTACGTGCTGAAACGGCCGCGCTGACGGCTGTGGCTCTCACCATGTATGAAGCAGATGAAATGAGGAGATGAAAATGCCAACAGCAGCTTTTTATACCTTAGGCTGCAAAGTAAACCAAGCAGACACGGCAGCGCTTCAGTCGTTGCTGGAACAAGCCGGCTATAAAATAGTAGCTTTTAATGAAGTGGCCGATGTTTATATCATTAACAGCTGTACAGTTACCCATCTTAGTGACAGAAAATCCCGTCAAATGATTCGTCGGGCCAGACGCCAAAATCAGGAGGCAGTAATCGCTGTTGCCGGTTGCTATGCCCAGGTATCCCCTGAGGATGTGATGAGCATTCCAGAAGTAGATTTAATTATTGGGACTCATGCCCGGGACAGACTGCCGGAATTACTGCAGCAAGCCAAAAAGCAGCGTCTGAATTGTGTGGTTCCGCTGGCAGAAAAGCAAGCCTTTGATAGTTTGGGTACGGCTGTTTTGGATGGACACACGCGAGCATTTTTAAAAGTGCAGGAAGGATGCCGGCAATTTTGCTCTTACTGCATTGTTCCTTACGCCCGGGGTCCTCTTTACAGCCGTCCTCTGGCTGACGCCGTGCGCGCAGCAGAGAAACTGGTGGCGGAGGGTTTTCGCGAGTTGGTGCTGACCGGGGTTCATTTGGGTAGTTATGGAGTGGATTTAGAAGAAAAAACCAATTTATGTGATTTACTGCGCCGGTTGGTAAAAATAGACGGTTTAGCCCGTATTCGTATTTCTTCGCTGGAACCAACGGAAGTATCTGCAGAACTGGTAGAACTAATGCTTGCGCATGATAAAATATGCAACCATCTCCACATTCCTTTACAAAGTGGTGATGATTATATTTTGCAACGGATGAACCGCAAGTACAGTGTACAGGAATTTTTATCTTTAGTTCAGTGGTTACGGTCAGAAATACCTGATATTGCTTTAACAACTGATGTGATGGTAGGTTTCCCGGGCGAGTGTGATGAGCATTTTCAAAATACCCTGCAAACGGTGGAAAAAGCAGCTTTTAGCCGTTTACATGTCTTTAAATACTCTGCCCGACAGGGTACGCCGGCGGCTAAATTTCCCAAACAGGTAACGCCGCAGATTAAGCAGCAGCGCAGCCAGCAGTTAATTGAGCTGGGAGAAAAGTTGGCTCTGCGTTATACTCGGCAGTTTTTAGGAAAAACGGTGAAAGTTTTATTTGAAGAAAATGTGGAAGACGGACAGATTGTCGGCTTAACAGAACATTATTTGCGTGTTAAAGCCAATGGAGCAGACCGTAACTTGGGTAAAATCCTGCCGGTTAAAGTAACTGCTTTAAATGAAAGCGGTCTTACCGGTGTAATTGTGGAATAGATAAATTTTAATGACAGCAGTATGTCCCTAAAAATAAAAACAAAGGGACATATTTTTTTATTTTTATGAATAGATTTGAAAGGAAAAGACAGGCGGAGATGAGGTGGAAAAAATGGCAAAAAGTAGAATATTTGTGGTGGAAGCACGGAGAATTTTACCGCTGTTATTCCTGTTGGTACTCCTGGTATCTCTTTCGGTATACGACTCCTATCGGGCTAGCCCCACCATTGCTCCGGAAGAGGCGGCTAAAGGGGAGAAGGTGACTTTTACCATTGCCGACAAAGGTGAAAGGGAGGACCTTCCAACCTTCCGCCTGGCAGTAGACGCAAAAGACTGGGCAGAGCTGGCAAAGGAGTGGAATTTAACTTTGCCGGAGTATCCCTTCCAGCCTCAACATGAAGTTGCTTTGTTTGCCCTACATGCTGAAGTGCAAAATGTAGAAGCAAAAAGTTTAAAAGAGGGGCAATTGGAGGTAGAGGTCCGTATAAAACCAAAGCGGGATTTTTATCAAGTCATTACACTGCCCGCCAGTGATGTTGTTCTGGAAGAGGGAAGTACCACTTGGAAATTTGTTGATAAAAAAGGCAACGTCCTTGATCAGTTTGTTATGGAAGACACAAAACCAACCATAGCCGAGGAGACACCACAAAAATAACAGGCATGCCAGAGCATGCCTTAGATTATGGATAAACCGCTGATAAGCGTACTGCTTAAGCAGCGGCTTTTTCTTGCTTTTTGTGTTTTAGCCGGCAAAAACTGCTGCCGCAATCTTTTCTTGTGCTGCACTTAAGCTCTCGAAATCCATGGCTTTTATGTAATATGATTCTAAAAGGTCGTGGTTTTTTTTCGAGGCTTTTATCATTTCCACTGCTTTCTCCAGCAGATACCAAAAGCGTTCCATGTTTTCTTCCCGCTCTGCTGCATAATGTTTAAGCAGGACGGGTTTAGCATAGCGGCCTAAGGAAAGTGTAATTTGTTTATTTATCGGCTGCAGTGGGTTAAGGGAAAAAGTATGGGGATAAGTTAGTTTGACAAAGGCAGTGTCTATGGCAGGGATGACTACAGCATCGAGGCGTTCCGGATCAAAGGAACAGCGATAAACATGTACATCATGCCCGGCATTTAAGGCAGTTTGCCTGATTTGCCCGAGTAAGTATGATTTTCCTGAACCCGGGTCGCCGGTTAGATAGTAAAAGTTTTTCACCTTTTGCAGAATGGAAGGATAAAAATTAACCAAACCGGCGGGTGTAATGGCACTGCCAAAAAGCTGACGTTCTTTTGCAGGGCCTTCAGCCGGCGGCAGGGCAGCCATTAACTCCGTAACTAATTGGTGTGTTAATTTTCTTATCTCATTAAAATCCATGGCTTGCGCCATTAGCCAGCGCAGTTTTTCCAGCACAACATAAGCTTCTTTTAAATATTGGTAAGCTTGTGTAAACCAATTGCTGTTTTGCCGCATCAAATCACTAATTATTTCTTTTTCCGGCTCGAGTACAGATACATCCCAAAAGTCGCCAAGATTGATAATTTCATCATATGCTCCTGGAATGCTGGGATCTATTGTATGTGGTGCCGTTCCATCCACAATGGCAATACCAAGCTCAGGTATAGATATTGCATCGAGTGAATCATGATCGGAAGAACAGTAAAACATTTCCGTCTCCTTGCCTGCAGCAAGGGCTTGGGCGGCAATTTGCTTCATTAATGTGGATTTTCCTGTCCCGGGTCCTCCTTTAAGGATTAAAAAGCGTTTTGTCTTTTCAGTGGGTATGTAGCGGAACAGTGAATAAAAACCTCTGCAGGTATTGGCACCGGCAAAATATTTTATAGCTGTACCATTTTCCATTTTTTTCTGCCCCCTTTCATTAAATGCTACTTTATAGTATGGTGACTGTAAAATGACGTGCCTGTCTCTAGGGTTTCTATATAAGGGCTAAGATTAGTTTAAAACTCTAGAATTTTTCCTAGGTGCTGTCAAGGAAATATGATAAGATGAAAGAAAAAATTGACAAGCGAGGTGCAAAAGGTGATAAAAAAATTTATTAGAGTGGTAAAAAGTGTTATGAAGCGGCTGCTGCAAAGCCTGCAAAGATTCCCAGAGCCCTTGGCTTTAGCTTGCATTGTTGTAACGATTCTTATTATCAATAACCACGCCGAGCAGTTAGAAGAAAGAAATATTCGTCTGGCAATGATTTTTGCCCTGGGGATTCCTCTAACATTATGCCTAAGGTTATTTATGGAGCGAAAAAGGGTTTCTAAAACGGCAATTGCCATTGCTTATCTTTTAACGGCTATTTTTTTGCTTCTTTACCATCACCTTTTGTTACCTGAGCTGCACTTTGTAACATTAACAAGATATTTTGCTTACAGTACTGCTTTGTATTTATTGTTTATGGTTATTCCTTATTTAGGGATTAATGAGGGTTTTGAACTTTATGTAATTAAATTATTTACGGACTTTATAATTACATTTTTTTATTCTCTGGTACTGTACCTGGGACTGGCGGCCATCATTGGCACCATTAATCTTTTGTTTTCTGTCGGCATCTCCAGCAAGTTGTATTTTGATCTTTGGCTGATAGTAGCCGGAATTTTTGCTCCTGCTTATTTTTTAGCGGCTATTCCGGCCTCCGGAGAGATGTCTAAGATGGAGGATTATCCTAAGTTCCTGCAAATTTTGTTATTGTACATTGTGATGCCCTTATTAACGGCCTACACGGCAATCCTCTATCTTTATTTTCTTAAAATTATTGTAACCCGAGTCTGGCCGGCAATAATGGTTTCCCATCTGGTGCTTTGGTATTCCTTGCTTAGTACTGTGGTGATTTTTTTCATTTCTCCATTAAAAGAGGAGAATGCCTGGGTTGGAGTCTTTATGAAATATTTTCCTAAATTAATTTTGCCTATTCTGATTATGATGTTTGCTGCCATGGGAATTAGGATTAATGCCTATGGAATTACAGAAAAGAGGTATTTGGTACTGGCGGGAGGATTATGGACAAGCGGCGCCATGCTTTACTATGCCTTGAGAAGAAAGGCCGTAAATATCAGAATCATGATTGCCGCGGCTCTTATTGCCTGTTTAGTTGTTTCAGGCCCCTGGAGTGCTTATGCAGTTTCCATTTATAGTCAGAATAAACAGATGAAAAAACTTCTGACCAAAAACAATATGTTGGAAGAGGGTCAGATTGTACCTGCCAAAACAATATCTTTGCAGGACAAAAAAGGCATTTGTTCCATTATTTCTTATTTTAATAGCTACCATGATCTAAGCGATCTTGAAGTCCTGCCTCCTGACTTTACCCTTGACAAAATGACAGAAATTTTTGGTTTTGATTTGACCTGTGCTGAAAGTGTAAATAAATTTTTCAGCCATCGGGTAGAGGAAAGACAAATACTGCTTAATGTACAGAATTATGATTACTTACTGTCATCAAATGTGGGACTGTATGATGGAATGTCTTTTCGCCAGGATTCTCTTAGGATCTCTTATCAGGAGCAAACACTGCAAATAACAAGAGACGGGAAAAATATTCTGGAATTGGATGTTGCCCGGATAGCTTTGCAGATACATGAAGCAAACAGTGGGGAAGATATTTTGCCTTCTGAGAAGATGACCTTTACAGATGAAAATGAGCACTTAACAATTAAGCTGATTTTCCATAGTATTGATGGTACCGAGGATTTGGCGACAGGAAATGCGCAAATAAGTTGGATAGACTTTTCTGCCTTGCTGAAAGTTTACTAGCCGGCACAGGCAATATTTGCTAGCAAAGAATGATAGTGGTATAATAAAGATGATGATTGAGGAGGGAATAACATGGATGACTGTGTTTTTTGCAAAATTGTCAGGGGAGAATTACCGGCAGATGTTGTCTATGAAACTGCTGATCTTTTAGCTTTTCGCGATATTAATCCGCAGGCTCCCACCCATGTTCTGCTTATCCCGAAGAAACATTTTACCTTTCTGGACGAACTGCAACGCGATGATCTAAAGCTGGCAGGGGAACTGCTGCTGGCTGCTTCTGAAGTTGCGGCAAAGCTAGGTGTAGCCGGTGCCTATAAATTAGTTACAAATTGTGGTGAAGCGGCCGGTCAGGTAGTACCGCATCTGCATTTTCATCTTTTGGCCGGCAAAAAGTTTGCACCTTAAGGAATTTTGCCTTGTCGGTTTCTCGTTGACATACTCTTATAGACACGATATAATCAAAAAAGCAATTTTTCTTGTTTTTTTCTTTTTGTTTGTCGGTTTCCCAGGTGGTAGTGAGGGGAGGGAAAGCAGTTGACGCAAATCAGGGTTGGTAAGAATGAGACGCTTGATAGTGCGATTCGTCGCTTTAAAAAACAATGTGCCAAAACCGGCATTATGGCTGAAGTGCGGAAGCGTGAGCATTATGAAAAACCTAGTGTAAGGCGCAAAAAAAAATCCGAAGCCGCTCGTAAAAACAAAAGGAGGCGGTTTGGTTAGTATGTAAATAGCAGGCTTGATGAGCCTGCTGTTTAATATTTTAGGGGAAATAGGTATACTGATAAATAAAAGCCACTTTTTGAGGAGGAAGGGCGATGGCGAGAAAATTGCTGATAGTGCTAATAATGCTGCTCCTGCTGGCACCGCTGAAAACAGTGCAGGCCACAGAGACCTTACCCATGGTTTATGTGGTGGAATTAACAGGGACGGTAGATCCGGGACTTTATAGATTTCTACAGCGTGCTTTCCAGGAAGCAAAAGAGGCCGGCTCATCTGCCATTATTTTAGAAATAGATACACCCGGCGGTATAGTGGAAACGGCCATGCAGATTAAAAAATTAATTTACAGCAGTTCGGTGCCGGTTTATGCCTATGTGCGCCACAGTGCATTATCGGCCGGCGCTTATATTGCTCTTTCCTGCCGCAAATTATACATGGCTCCCGGCAGCACCATTGGTGCGGCGGAAATTAAAAGTTTCACGGGAGAAAGGGTGGATGAAAAGACTTTCTCAGCTTGGGAAGCAGAAATGCGGACAGTGGCGCAAAACCAGGGCAAAGATCCTCAACTTGCCGCAGCAATGGTTCGCCGCGAAATTGCCATTGAGGGTTTAGTTAATGACAGGCAGCTTTTGACACTGACAACGCAGGAAGCGGAGGAGCTTAATTTTACTGATGGTGTCTTTGTCAGTAGAGAAGAGCTGCTTGCGAAATTAAATCTTCAAGATGCAGAACTAACAGAAATTACCCCCAGCCCGGCCGAAAGACTGGCACGTTTGATTACCAATCCCGTTGTTGCCACATTATTACTGGTTATTGGCCTTGCTGCCATGGTAATTGAGGTCATTACGGCCGGATTTGGCGCTGCAGGTATTATCAGCATTATAGCCTTTACTCTTTACTTTGGCGGTCATATCATAGCAGGACTGGCCGGAAATGAGGTTATTATCCTTTTTATCTTGGGAATAATCCTTTTATTGATTGAGGTAGTAGTACCGGGTTTCGGTATCATTGGGATTGCAGGAATTATTAGCCTTTGTGCATCCATTATTCTTTCTGCCGCTACTACTGCTGAAGGCCTGATTATGCTGGTCACGGCTTTACTTCTGGCGGCAGCAGTTGTTGCTGTTTTGTTCCGCTGTTTAAAGCCTTCTCCCATTTGGAGCAAAATTGTTTTGCAGCATGCAGAGACTAAGGAGCAGGGCTATGTTGGTGCTAGCGATTATTCACATTTAGTCGGCCAAGTGGGTGAAGCCTTGACACCGCTTCGTCCTGCAGGAACCGTCGAGATTGACGGGCAGCGTTTTGATGTAGTAAGTGAAGGTGGTTTTATTGCTCCAGGTACCACTGTCAATGTGGTGAAGGTGGAAGGTGCCCGGATTGTGGTGCGAAAAAACTAAAATTTAGGAGGGATTAAAATGCCTGAACTTTTAATTATCATTGGTCTGATTGTTTTAGGCTTGGCGTTGTTTTTTAGTTTTATTCCCCTGGGATTGTGGATTTCGGCCTTGGCTGCCGGTGTAAGAGTTAGTATTTTTTCGCTGGTGGCAATGCGTTTGCGCCGTGTCCCGCCGACTAAAATTATTAATGCTCTTATTCGGTCAACTAAAGCCGGTTTGGATTTAAAAATGGATCAGCTGGAAAGCCATTTTTTAGCCGGCGGTAATGTGGATCGTGTAACTAATGCTTTAATTGCTGCCCAACGTGCCGGAATTGACCTTGGTTTTGAGAGGGCCGCTGCCATTGATTTGGCCGGCAGAAATGTCTTAGAGGCGGTGCAGGTGAGCGTAAATCCGCGCGTCATTGAAACACCTATAGTGGCGGCGGTGGCTAAAGACGGGATAGAATTAAGAGCCAAAGCGCGGGTGACGGTACGTGCCAATATCGAGCGTTTAGTAGGCGGTGCCGGGGAAGAGACCATTATCGCCCGTGTAGGCGAGGGTATCGTTACTACCATCGGTTCGGCTGAAAATCATAAGAGTGTTTTAGAAAACCCCGACTCTATCTCGGAAACCGTCTTGAATAAAGGTCTTGATGCGGGTACGGCTTTTGAGATTCTTTCCATTGATATTGCCGATGTTGATGTAGGTAAAAACATTGGGGCGCAGCTGCAAACGGACCAAGCCGAAGCAGATAAGCGCATTGCGCAGGCTAAAGCCGAAGAGAGAAGGGCCATGGCTGTGGCTTATGAACAGGAAATGCGTGCTACTGTTCAAGAGATGCGCGCCAAAGTGGTGGAAGCTGAGGCAGAAGTGCCGCGTGCTTTTGCCCAGGCTTTACGCGAAGGTAAAATCGGTGTTATGGATTACTATCATTTGCAAAACATCCAGGCAGATACTAAAATGCGCGGGTCGATAGCTAATTTAGGCACCGAAAAAAACGATGATGAGGATTAATAAGGGGTGAGTAGATTGGAGTCCCTAATTATTTTTCTTGTCTTTGCTGTTATTTCTATTTTGCGCACAGTGGTTGAGCAGCAAAGCAAGCAAACAAAAAAGACTCCCGGCACCACACAGACTGCAAAGCCGCGCTCGGAGCCTAGACTGCCGCGTTGGTTAACACCGGAAGAGCCTGCCGGCAAAACTGCCAAGCGGTCGCTGCCGGTAAAGCCCCGGCAAGAAAAGGCTGCACAAAAATTCAGGCCGCCTAATCTACTGGAGGGTGAATCCTTTCATTTTGAGGAGGAAACTGCAGTGCCTGCAACTGCGCCAGTATCGACAAAGATCAAGCCTGCTGCCGGCAAGCTACAACCGCAAACTACCTTATTTCACAATTTAGATGAAGTAGGAAGAGCTATTGTTTTAGCTGAAATAGTGGGCAAACCGAAAGCACTACGAAAATTCCTGTAAATTTATAGTTGAAAGCTCCGGTTACTATTTAATTGTAGCCGGAGCTTTTTTCTAACATAAATGTTAACAAAACTTAAAAATTATTAACATATGCAAAAGGTTTTAGCGAAGTAATGGCGAATATGATAAATGCAAAATTGTTAAAAACGCTTAATAATATTAAAAATAATTAACCATCGCGGGGGAGAGACAATGTACATAGCAAAGAAACCGGCGCAGTTTGCACAAAAGCTTTTGATAATGGGTCTGATAATAGTGTTACTGTTGGTAGGATATTTATATTTCTGCAGCTTTGGCTATCTGCTGATAATTAACGGGGAAAAAGTCGGTATTCTACCGAAAAGTAGTTTGCCGGATTTAACGGCCTTTATAATTGAAATGAAAAATAATGCAGAGGAAGCTTTCCGGATGGAGGTTGTCCTGAATGAGAAGTTGGATTTTGTGCCCTGCAGGCGCCTAAAGAAGAAAGAGACGCTGGAAGCAATTAAAGATGAGCTGCGCCAAAGGCTTTCTTATAGTACTTATGGGTACATTCTTCTTGTTAACGGTACGGAAACAGTTGCTTTGTCCAGTGAAGAGGATTACACGGAAGTAGTGCAAAGTATGAAAGAAACTTATCTGAAAGATAAAGAAGATATAAGGCTGCGGGATTTTACCATTCAAGCCGACATTGATTTTATCAGGCGTCAGGTGGCACCGGATGAAATAGTATCGGTCGAGGAAGCTGCTAATATCCTGCTTAGCGGTTTGCCCAGGCAGCGTACGCACCTGGTGGCTCGAGGAGAGTCTCTTTGGTCGATTTCCCGGGCCAATAATATGACTATAGAAGAGCTGGAAGCTGCCAATCCACACATCAAAAACAAACAGGTCAAGCCCAATGATGAGCTGAAGCTGGTAAAAGCCGAGCCTTTGGTTGCTGTTTTGACGGTAGAAGAAGTTAAAGTAACGGAAAGAATCCCCTTTAGGACAATTTATGTTAATGACAGCAGCATGTATACTGCACAAACCAAAGTTAAAACGGCAGGCAGAATAGGTGAGAAAGAAATTATTTACCATGTGACAAAAGAAAACGGGGTAGAAATCAAGCGCGAAAAAGTGGGGGAAAATATTATTCGTGAACCGATCAATAAAATTATAGCTAAAGGGACAAAGCCTGCTCCCAAAAGAGCTGTCGGTCGTTTTATCTGGCCTTTGGCCAGCGGGGGTACCATTACTTCTCATTTCGGCCCCCGCTGGGGTAGAATGCATTATGGAGTTGATATAGCGGCGGCTGCAGGGACTTCTGTCAGGGCAGCTGATGGCGGCGTAGTTAAAATTTCCTCTTACCAAGGCAGTTATGGCAATCTGGTTGTGATTGACCACGGCAATGGTTACAGCACTTATTACGCCCATAATTCACGCTTATTAGTTAATTCCGGCGAACGGGTTGTGCAGGGGCAGACAATTGCCTTAGTGGGCAGTACCGGCAACAGTACTGGCAATCATGTGCATTTTGAAATTAGAAAGAATGGCACGCCCGTTAATCCTTTAAATTTTTTCTAAAAACCATCCCCTTAAATTTGCGGTCACCGAGTGGAGACCGCAAATTATTTGACACGGCATAACACATTTATTCACCGCATAGAAATGAAAGGAGGATAGGAGGGAAGCAGGTGAATGGCAAAAAAGTGTCCAAATGGCGTGCTCACCTGGCAGATGCTCTGGAACTACCGCGAGAGATTATTTTAAATCTGCCGCGGGTGACTGTTATTGGTTCCCTGCAGTGTTATTTAGAAAATCATCGTGGTGTTATTGAATATACCGAAGAATGTGTCCGTGTTGCCATTGATGGTGGTGAATTAATTGTTGATGGCCAAGACTTAATTATTCGTTATCTGGCAGATGATGAAATCGCAATCGATGGTCATATATCTGCTATTCGTTTTGAAAATTAGCGCCACAAGAGGGGGATGGGCGTGTATATCCGTAAATTGCGCTGCTTTTTTACAGGGTATTTAGTAATTGCCGTGCACGGAAGAGCTGCTGAAAAAATGATAAATCTGGCAATCAGGCGCCGTATTCCCGTTTGGGATGTGCAGCATAGAAGAAATTATATCTGTTTAAAAATAGATGTGGATAGTTTTTTTGAAATGCGGCATTTAGCCCGGCAAACAGCTTGTCGCTTAAAAATATTACAGAAAGTGGGACTGCCTTTTTTTTATCGACGTCTTATTAAAAGACCCGGTTTGCTAATAGGGCTTTGTTTTTTTGTTGGGGTTTTATATTTTCTCTCTTCTATGATTCTTTTTATTGATGTTAAAGGCAATGAAAATTTAAAAACCGAGTATATTTTACAATTGGCGGAAGATACGGGTATTCGCCCGGGAATATTTAAAGAGAAGTTAAAGCAAAATGAGATAGCGCAGCAAATGTTAATTAAAGAGCCTAAATTGGAATGGGTAGGACTGCATCTTCAGGGAACGCGCTTGCTCATTGAGGTGGTGGAAAAAATCGAACTGCCCGCTGAGCCGGATACACAAACGAATCTTGTGGCAGCCAAAGATGGGTTAGTAACAGATGTGTTGGTGGTTACGGGGGAAGCTAAAGTTAAGCCCGGAGACACGGTTCGGCGGGGGCAGCTGCTGATTGAAGGAGTACTGCATCCAGAATCACCATATTTATCTGAGGAAGGGGCACAGCTGTCGCCGGTACCGGTTAGGGCCCGCGGTGAAGTACAGGCGCGTGTATGGTATGAAGGCTACGGTGAAGCGGCATTAACCGAGTCTATACGCCGGCGTACAGGCAAACGCATTACAAATTGGACATTACTGGTTAATGAGCAGCCCGTTTTACGCCTAGGACGCATTAAAGTTCCTTATCTTGCTTATGATACTGAAACAATTAGCCGCAGCTTTTCTAAAAGGATAATAGCTTTCCCTGTCGAAATCATAACAGAGACCTACCATGAGGTTGAACTGCAGGAGAAAAAATTATCAAGGGCAGAAGCAATAAAAATTGCCACCAAAAGGGCTAAAACATTGGCTGAACTGCAGTTGCCTGATGGAGTAGAAGTGAAAGACATTACTGTCGAGGAAATATCTTTAGCTGAAGGTGGAATTGTTGTGGTACGCTATATTGTGGAAACTTTGGAAAATATAGCGGTGGAGAAGACGGTTAGCGGAGGCGAAGAATAATTTGAAGACAAATGAAAGCAGCATTGCCATTAAAGTGGATAATAACGAACAATTACAACAACTATTGGGCCGTTTTGATCAGCATATTAATATTATAGATCGCTATTTTAAGGTGAAAATTATTCCACAAGATAATAATATTACTATTATCGGCAGTAGCGATGAAACAGAGAAAGTTGCTTTGCTTTTTCAGGATTTACTGTGGCTTTTACGTCAGCAGCAAAGGCTCGATGCTGCCGACGTAGAAACTGCCATTAAGCTGCTGTTTGAAGGACAAGCCAATAAGATCAGAGAACTATTTACTGATTTAGTTTTTTTAACTCCGCGGGGGAAAAAAATTAAGCCCCAAACTGTGGGACAGAAAAAATATTTGGATGCCATACGCAAAAATGATATTGTTTTTGGTATAGGTCCGGCGGGGACGGGTAAAACTTATCTGGCCATGACGATGGCAGTTAAAGCGTTAAAAGAAAAAAGTGTGCAGCGCTTAATTTTAACTCGTCCCGCCGTGGAGGCAGGTGAAAGCCTTGGTTTTTTGCCTGGTGATCTAGAGGATAAGGTTGAACCATATCTCCGCCCGCTTTATGATGCATTATTTGATTTGTTGGGCATAGATGTTTATCGCCACTATCTGGAAAAGGGAATGATTGAGGTGGCGCCGTTGGCTTATATGCGCGGCAGGACACTGGATGATTCCTTTATTATTCTTGATGAAGCTCAGAATACAACGGTACAGCAGATGAAAATGTTTTTAACACGCCTGGGTTTTGGTTCCCGGGCGGTTATTACCGGCGATATTACACAGGTAGATTTGCCGCGGGGGCGTTTCTCCGGCTTGGTGCAAGTACAAACTATTTTGCAAGGTATTCCCGGAATTGAATTTGTCTATTTGACAGAAAAAGATATTGTCCGCCACCCCCTAGTACAAAAAATTATCCAGGCCTACGAAATGTTTGATCACCAGCAGCAGGAGTGATTAATAGTGGAATTTTTCACGCAAGTAAAGGAAGCCCTGAACAACAACTTATTTAATAGTCCTCGCCGACTACGGCTTATTTTGGTAACTTCGTTGTACTTAATTATTCTGCTAATACTCTTTCTGAATTTGAAAGGAACACAGGTTGATTTAGAATTAGGCAAACCCAGTCCACGGCGTATAGTTGCAGAGTGGGAAGCTATAGATATTTATGAAACTGAACGTTTACGCGAGCAGGCAGCGCAAGCGGTGGCCGAATCATTTGATTATGATCCCACCGTTTTAAATCGTGCGGTGGAGCGAGTGAATACTTTTTTCAATCAAGTAAATGAGATCCGGCAAAGGGAATTGGAGGATGAAGAAAAGCTAACTTTATTAATGGCTTCAGTGGAAGTGGAATTAACGGAGACTTTAGCAAAGTCACTTATCACTGCACGTTCGCAGGATCTTATTGATATGCGGCAGCAGACCATTGAGGTATTAGAGATTATTCTGCAGCAGGGAGTTAAACCGGCCGGTTTGGAGACGGCACAACGCCAGGCTGCACAGGAAATTAATTTTTTAATTTTTGAACAGGATCACAAGCGGGTCATGGCAAGGTTGGCTCAACATGTAATTGAGCCCAATATGATTTATAATGCAGTTACAACTAACCAAGCCCGCCAGGCAGCCCGTGAAGCTGTGGAGCCGGTGCGGATACTGGAAGGAACTGAAATCATAAAAGAACGTGAAATAGTTACCGAGAGACACTTGGAGCAGCTGGAAGCGCTGGGTCTTTTACGTGACAGTTCCGGTTATGCTGTTTTTGCTGGATTGGCTATTATTCTTTTAGTTCTTTTTGTGATTGTCAGTCTTTATCTTTATATTTATCAGCGGCCCATTTATGGCGATATAAATAAACTTTTACTGCTGGGCTTAATCGTTTTAATTACATTGATCTTTACCATTGCAGCCAATTATTTCTCCGGTTATTTGGTGCCGGTGGCCATGGGTGTTTTTTTAATTGCCATTTTACTTGATACAAATCTTGCAGTGCTGATGAGTATGGTATTTTCCGTCCTGGTAGTACTCACCACCGGTAATGACTATCGCTATATGTTAGTGGCTTTACTGGGCGGGCTTATTGCCAGCTTTAGTGTCCGCCAGCTAAACAGGCGTTCTGATCTAACAAGGGCCGGATTGTATGTCTCTGCTGCTAATGTGGCAGGAGTAGTCGGTCTTTACCTATATGCCAGCAGCTTTCATGTCAGTTATGATCTTCTACGTGAGTTTGGGATTAGTTTTTTAGCTGCCATTGGCAACGTCCTTTTTTCAGCCGTAATGGCCATTGGTTTATTGCCCTTTTTAGAAAGCAGCTTTGGTCTGACTACTTCCATTACCCTGCTGGAATTGGCTAATCCTAATCATCCTTTACTTAAGCAATTACTGATGGAAGCACCAGGAACATATCATCATAGTCTGATGGTGGCCAATTTAGGTGAAGCTGTGGCGGAAGCAGTGGGGGCCGATCCTTTACTGACTCGCGTAGGTGCTTTTTATCATGATATTGGCAAATTAAAACGTCCGTACTTTTTTATTGAGAACCAACTGGGTGGTCCTAATCCCCATGATAAAATCTCTCCCAACTTAAGCACTTTAATTATTACTTCCCATGTTAAAGATGGTTTGGAGATGGCAAAAAAGGCCAATTTGCCGCAAGTTATTCAAGATATTATTGTTCAGCACCATGGCAACAGTTTGGTATCTTATTTTTATAAGCAGGCTGAAAAAAATCAAGACGGTAAAGATATAATCCGGGAAGAAAACTTTCGCTATGATGCTCCGCTGCCGCAGACTAAAGAAGCGGTTATTATTATGGTTGCCGATGCTGTAGAGGCAGCAGTTAGATCTTTAGCAAAGCCGGTGGCAGGGCGTATAGAGGCAGTTGTACGCAAAATTATAAAGGAAAAACTAAATGACGGCCAGTTTGATCAAAGTAATATTACTTTAAAAGAGTTAGACATTATGGCTGATACATTTGTAAAAATGTTATCCGGTATGTACCATAAAAGAATTGAGTACCCTGAAAAAGAATTAAGGGCGGAAATTGAAAGGAGCCGGAAAAATGGCGGTAATAATGAGTCATGATAGCTTGTTAATTAGTGAATCTGTGCTGGCAGCGATGGAGCTTATTGCTGAGCGGGCTCTGCAGGATCATAATTTGCCGCAGGAAGCGGAAATCAGTCTGACGATTTGTGATGATCAGTCGATTCAAGCTTTAAATAAAGAGTGGCGCAATATTGATTCCCCGACAGATGTGCTCTCTTTCCCGCTGCTGGAGGAAATGGACGATCAATTTACCGAAATTCTGCTGGGGGATATTGTTATTTCGCTGGAGCGCGCCAAAGAGCAGGCTAAAGACTATGGCCATTCTTTAGAGCGGGAACTTTTATATTTATTCACCCACGGACTTTTACATTTGCTGGGTTATGACCATGGGAATGCCCAAGAGCAGCGAGAAATGCGCCTGGTTGAAGAAGGGCTATTGCAGTTGGTAGGAGCAAAACGCGATGAGTTTTAAACATAAAAATTTTAAAGATAGTCTCCGGAGTGCTTTTGCCGGTTTGGCCGATGCGTGGCGTAGTGAAAGAAATATGCGTTTTCATACACTGATGGCGGCCTTGGCGGTAGGCTTAGGTGCTTGGCTGCAGCTAAGCCGCATGGAGTGGCTTTTTTTATTTTCCGCTGTGTTTTTAGTTATGACCATGGAAATGCTCAATACTTCTTTAGAACGGGTGGTTGATCTTTTTACACGGGAATTTCATCCTTTAGCCAGGCTGGCAAAGAATGCTGCTGCCGGGGCAGCTCTTTTAGCAGCTGTTTACGCTATCATTGTCGGGATATTGCTGTTTTTACCAAGAATTTGGTGGGCTTTAATGTTTTTTAATAGATTTATAAATATTTTTTAATTAAAATTTGTTAAGCTGGTGGCAGGATTCTCTAAATACTTCCATCTAGGGGGTGGTTTTTGTGCAAAATATAGAAACAGCGGCAAAAAGCAAAAGGAATTATTTTTTTGTTATTATTGTTCTGGCAATCTTAAATACTTTTTTGCTGGTAGCGGGATTTTATTTGCTTAACAGCCGCTTGGCGCCTGAGCCTGAGAAATTTTCTCTCAAGCAGGAAATAGCCAAGGATTTAGTTGAATATAACCGCAGGTTGGCCAAAAATCTGGGTGTGGATTCACGGTCCCAGGTAAGAGAAGCGCTTTCACGTTTTAGTTATGAAATTGACCTTGCTGCTAATATGGAAGATCTTAATAGTGTTATTATTACACACGGCAGTCGTGTGCAAGAGAAGATTTTACAAGAGTATGAAGCTAAACAGCGTGATACTGTTTTAATGCTGGTTAACCAAGATCCGCAGATACATGAACTGGAAGGTAAGCATGAACTCTCAATTGTGCTTGACCGGCAAAATGGTGTACAAGTTGAACCGCTGAACATTTTAACTACGGAAACAATACAAGAAATCAAAAATTCTGTAGCATTAGGCGAGCATTATCAGGATATAACGATCAATATTGAAGTGGAAGACGGCTTAGCAAAATTGCAGATACCATTAAATACAGCAGAGCAAATCCGCTCTTTATCTAAGGAAATAGACTCTCTGCGGGTTACAATACATGATTTACGTACACAGGCAGGATTTGCACCTATGACCGGTCCCGGCATTATTATAGAGATTTATGATAAAGCAGACGGTTATACCAGTGATGCCATTATTCATGAGACCGATGTACGTGATATAGTAAATGAACTGTTTGCTGCCGGGGCACGCGGTGTTGCTGTGGGCAATCAGCGTTTGACGGTGACTTCTGCTATCCGCTGTGTGGGTCCTTCCATCCTTGTTAATGATGAAAGGATTGCTGTAAACCCAGTGGTGATTAAGGCCATTGGTGACCCCGATGTTTTAGCCAGTGGTTTGGATATAATTCGGATAACATTACAGGTATCCCGGGAGCTAACTCTTGAAATTAAAAAAACAGATAATTTAACGCTCCCGGCATATTCCGCCATGAGGTGATAATAAAATGGATCTTTATCATGAATTACTGGAAAAGGCGCAAAAAGTGCGGGAGCGCGCTTATGCCCCATACTCAAATTTTCCGGTGGGAGCAGCGCTGCTGACAGAAGATGGGGAAATTTTTACCGGCTGTAATGTAGAAAATGCTTCTTTTGGTTTAACTATATGTGCTGAGCGTGCAGCGGTTTTTGGCGCTTTGGCTGCTGGCAAGCGCAACTTTACCGGACTTGCCCTCATTGCCGATACTGAGGAACCACCAACACCATGTGGTGCCTGTCGGCAAGTATTACATGAATTTGCACCGCAAATGTGGATTTATTGTGCCAATTTGAAGGGGGAGAAAGTTCTATGGCAGCTCAGAGAGCTTCTGCCGGCGCCGTTTTCCGCTAAAAAGGATCAAGAGAGCCTGTTTTGACAGGCTTTTTTTGTTGGCGGGAATTGATAGCCTGTTCAGAATTACTTTTTCCCTCTCTGCCGGGGATACAATGGTCTTTATAAAAGGTATTTATGGCAAGTTGTTGAATATTTCTAAAAGTAAGAATAGTCATATGGGGGAAGGAAGTGATAAATGAATGCTGGCGGACCCTTTGGCTAAAGCAGTAGCTGATTTGCGGGAAGAACAGGTCTTTAAATTAGTGCAGGAGCGGCTTGCGGAAGGCAGTGGACCCCTTACAATTATGGCCGATATCAAAACAGGAATGGAAGAAGTGGGTAGGAGATTTTGCCAGGGAGAATATTTCTATAATGAATTATTATTATTTAGTAAAAAGATTGCAGAGGTATTAGCATTGTTTAAACCTTATTTAGACAGTTATGGCGATAAGAAAAAGGGAGTTGTTATTACCGGTACGGTTAAAGGGGATTTTCATGATTTAGGGAAGAATTTTATCAGTTTGCTTTTTTGTTGTGCAGGTTATGAGGTAATAGATTTGGGTGTTAATGTGGCAAAGGAAGAATTTGCTGCAGCAGTGCAAAAGACTAAAGCTCCTTTAATAGCCATCAGCATTCACTTAACCCACTGCCTGGAAACACTAAAAGAGGTGGTAACAGCCATCCGCCAAACCGGTGTTGATACTCAAATAGTGATTGGCGGTTACCCACTGGAGGAAAACGACATGTATTATGTTGGTGCAGATTTCTTTGCAGAAAGTGCAGATGATGCCCTGCAGTTGGCGGCGTCAATTTTTGCTGATAAAACTAAAAAAACTAAGCCATGCGGGCTGATTTTTATAAACTATGGTTTGTGATAGGGAGGATTAAAAAGGGATGCAAAATAAATTGACTCAATTGAAAAAAAATATCGCAGCTTCGAAGGGTGCGGTAGTTGCCTATTCGGGTGGAGTGGACAGTACTTTTTTAGCCTGGGTGGCACATTCCGTTCTGCAGGAAAGGGTGCTGATGGTTACTGCCGTTTCTCCTTTACACCCCAGCAGCGAACATAATTACGCAAAAAAACTGGCAAAACAGTTTTCTTTCCCTCATCAAATAATCAAGACCAACGAGTTGGAAAATGAATTGTTCACCGCCAATTCACCTGAGCGCTGCTATCATTGTAAAAAGGCGCTTCTTTTCAGGCTTAAAGCAATAGCGGCTCAAAAGGGTTTTACTGATATTTTTGATGGCACAAATTATGATGATCTGGCGGATTATCGTCCTGGCCTACAGGCCGTTAAGGAATTGGGAATAAAAAGCCCTCTGGCTGAAGTAAAGTTGACTAAGGCGGAAATCAGAGCTTTATCAAAACAATACAATTTGCCAACTTGGGACAAGCCGGCTTTTGCTTGCCTGGCTTCACGCCTTCCCTACGGTGAACAAATTACGGCCGAGAAACTGGCCCGAATTGAACAAGCAGAGTCATTTTTACGTGCACTGCCGCTAAAACAATTACGGGTGCGCTGCCATGGTAAACTTGCCCGGATTGAAGTAGCTCCAGAAGAACATAATAAAATTTTATCTAATGCGGCGGAGATAACAGCTTATCTTCAAAAGCTGGGCTTTCTTTATGTGACTTTGGACTTGCAGGGTTATAGAACAGGCAGTATGAATGAAGTGCTCAAAGATAAATAATTAAACAGAATTTTTACGAAGGAAAAATGTCATTTGGGGAAGAATATTACCAATGTAAATTAGTTTGGTTTTATTGACAGTTTGCACCATCAATGTTATATTGTGATTAGATATGAGTACATGTATAGCCAGGAGAATTCATGCTGGCAGAATTTATGCAGATAGATTGAATGATGTTTGCAAAAACGGGAAGGCTTTTAATGTCAGCTTTATTTTCCCCTGCTTTCTGCTGTGCATGTTGATTTAATGGCTATACTGTATAAGTTACCTGTGTAGGAAACACTACATATACGAGAGCTGGTTGCCGCACAGGGAGATAAAATTTAAGTAAGGAGGAACACACATGATTATTATCGGGGAAAAAATTAACGGAACCATCCCCAAAGTCGGACGCGCCATTGCTGAAAGAGATGAAGCCTTTATTCGTGATTTAGCGATTAAGCAAGCCGAAGCCGGAGCGGACTATATTGACGTTTGCGCCGGTACTGCTCCTGAAGTTGAGGAAGAAACCCTCATTTGGCTGATGAATATTGTTCAGGATGCAGTAGATAAGCCCCTTTGCATTGACAGCCCTAATGCTAGAATGATCGAAAAGGTTATCAAGCATGCTAAGCGCCCTGGCATACTTAACTCTGTTTCCAAAGAGGGGGACAAAACTGACGTTATTTATCCGCTAATGAAGGGAACCGACTGGCAAGTTATCGCTTTAACCTGCGATGACAAAGGTATTCCCTATGATGTGGAAACACGTGTCAATATTACAAAAGAGCTGGTAGAAGAGGCTGACAAATATGGCATCACTCCGGACCGTATTCATGTTGACCCCTTGGTAATGGCTATTTCTGCCGATAACCAGTCCATGATTACATTCTTGGAGTCTTTGAAGCAAATTAAAGAACTATATCCGACAATTAAGATTACATCCGGCTTAAGTAATATCTCCTTTAGCATGCCGCTAAGAAAGGTTATTAATGCTACTTTCCTTACCCTTGCCACTTATGCCGGTATGGATTCTGCTATTATGGATCCCCTTGACAGAGACATAATGGCTGCTTTACTGGCTACAGAGGCATTGATGGGCCGCGACCGTCACTGCCGGAAATTCACTACTGCCTATCGCAAAGGTAAAATTGGTCCCAAAAAAGATAAAAAATAAATAAATAAAACAAATAATTAAAAGGAGAAGTGAAATGTTAGATTTAGAAAAATTGACAAAAGACGTCGGTGATCTGGAAGAAGCTAGCGTTCTGGAACAATTAGAAGCATTTATGGCAACCAATCCTTCGGAAGAAGAAGCTCAAAAGGCTGTCGCTGCTTGTCAAGCCGGTATGGGTATAGTTGGCGACCTTTTTGAAAAAGGTGAATACTTTGTCGGTGATTTAATTTTTGCCGGCGAACTTCTCACCAACGCCATTGAAGTACTTAAGCCTGCCCTAGGCGGAGTAAGCTCTGCAAAAATTGGTAAAATTGTTTTAGGTACGGTTGCCGGGGACCTGCATGATATCGGTAAAAACATCTTTAGGAGCATGGCGGAAGCTGCAGGTTTTGAAGTTTTTGATATCGGTATCGATCAGCCCGCCAGTGCCTTTATTGACAAAATTAAAGAAGTTAACCCTGATATTGTCGGCATGAGCGGTGTTTTAACTTTAGCTTTAGAGGCTATGAAAGATACCGTTGATGCTTTTAAAGAAGCAGGCATTCGCGACAATTTTAAAGTTATCATTGGTGGTAACCCTGTGACTAAAGAAGCCTGTGAACATATTGGCGCTGATGCTTTCACCACCAATGCTGCTGAAGGCGTAAAAATCTGTCAGGGTTGGGTTGAGTAATTTTGATCTAACAATTAGAGGATATTTCAGAGGGGCTGCAGAATTTCTTTGTAGCCCCTTTTTTACGCACTGCCTCTTTTATAGGCAATTAATAGGAGGAATGAATATGTCGGAGCTCGCCAAATTAAAGCAGGATCTTGTTGCTGCTGTGAAAGAGCTTGAAGAAGAAAAAGTACTTGAATTGTCTGAGACAGCTTTACGTGTAGGTATGGAGCCTTTAGAGCTGTTGGAGACGATCAATGAGGGGATGCTTCTTGTTGGTCAGCTTTATGAAAATAAAACATATTTTATTGCTGATTTAATTATGGCGGGGCTTATTTTTAAAGAAGTTCTTGGCCTAGAAGAAATGACGAAGTTATTCTACTCGAAAAATAAAAAGAAAATGGGTAGGATAGTCTTAGGTACTGTGCAGGGTGATCTGCATGATATTGGAAAAGATATCTTTCGGGGTTTGGCCGAAACTAATAATTTTGAAGTAATAGACATCGGCGTTGATGTGCCTAAAGAAGCTTTTGTGAAGAAAGTAAGGGAACAAAAGCCGGAAATTGTGGGGATGAGCGGCATTCTTACCTATACGGTTGATGCCATGAAGGAAGTGGTGGATGCCCTCAAAGAGGCAGGCTTGCGTGATCAGGTCAAGGTAATAATCGGTGGAGGACATTTAACCGACAAAACTTGTTCCTACATTGGCGCTGATGCATTTGCCAATGACGCCTTTGATGGTGTTAAAATTTGTTTGCAGTGGATAAAATCATCTCAAGGGGAGCATTAATTATGGTTGTTCCAATTTATACTCAAATTGTGGAGACTATCAGGAAAAAGATTGACAGCGGTGAGTTAAAGCCGGGGGATGCCATAGATTCAGAAAATACACTTTGTAAGGAATTTGGCGTTAGTCGTATGACAGTTCGTAAAGGACTGGCGATTTTAGCACAGGAAGGATATATTTATTCTATTCCGGGCAAAGGTAATTTCGTAAAAAAACCAGATTTAACAAAGTATACGTTATACTATGATGAAATGACAAACTCCATAAATATTGTCGATAAAACGCGTCTGCTGGAAGTAAATATTATTATGCCCGATGAAAAGTTGGCAGATGATTTGCAAATCTCAAGAAGAAAGAATGTTATCTCTATCAAACGCCTTTTTTATACGGACGGAGATCCTGTGGCCTTTGACATAAAATATCTATTATATTATCGCGGCATGCCTATTGTGGAAAAGGAAATAAAAGAGGCAACTTTTTCCGAAATGATAGCTAAAACCACCGCTGCTTTTGCCATTAAAAAGGAATTAATGATTTATGCAGAGGTGCCAAGCGAAGAAATAAAGTATTATTTAAATATATATAATGAGTTACCTGTTTTAGTAGTTGAGCAAAAACTATTAAGCAAGGAAAATAAGCCTATGGGACTAGGTATAACATATTATCGTGGTGATTACATTAAACTGTATGGTACGAGTCAGTAGATAGAAATAAGACGAAAGGTGATGATCATGAGCAAACACAGCGTCCTTTTTCCCGGCGGCATAGCGCTACAAGTAGAAGACGGCATAACATTAAAAGAAGTTATGAATGATGCCGGCATCAATTTTGATTTTCCCTGCGGTGGCCGTGGCCGCTGTGGAAAATGTCTGGTCAAAATAACGGAGGGTGTAGGTGAACCGCTGGAAGCGGAAAAGAAAAAATTAAGCCCCGAGCAAATTTCCGAAGGCATTCGCTTTGCCTGCCTCACCAAAGTACATAACGACCTTAAAGTAGATTTTCTCTCCAGCAAAAATGTGCAGCACCGCATCCTGCTGTCATCTTTAAACAGAGCAGCCAAAGTAGAGCCTCATTTTACCAAGCGCTACCTGGAAGTAGAAAAAGCTACCCTTACATACCATCGTACCGATTGGCAGCGCATCAAAGACGGGCTGATGGCGCAAGGGAAAAATATCAGCGTTACCGGCACCCCACTGGTCGTTGTGCAGTCCGTGCCCGATCTGCTGCGTGATAATCAAAACAAAATAACAGCCGTAATGCTCAACGATGAAATACGCGGCCTAGAAGCGGGGAATACTTCTGAGAAAATGTATGGTATGGCATTTGACATTGGGACCACCACCATTGCGGGCTTTTTAATGGACCTCTATACCGGAGAGGAATTAAGTGTAGCCTCAACCCTAAACCCGCAAACCCAATTTGGGGCCGACGTGATTTCCCGCATAGGCTATGCCAATGAAAACCCAGACGGCCTGGCAAATCTTCACCGGGTAGTGACAAAGGCCATAAACGGTTTAATAGGCGAAGCTGCCGCCAAGGCAGGTATTTCACGCCAAGATATATATGCAGTCACCGTTGTAGGTAATACATGTATGCATCACCTCTTTTTAGGCATTAATCCACGTGATGTAGCTTTAGCGCCCTATGTGCCGGTAATTAGTGAAAAAATGGAAGTAGATCCGGAGCTTTTGCAGCTGGAAATCAACCCGGCCGGCAAAGTATTTGTCCTGCCGAATGTAGCCGGCTTTGTGGGAGCCGACACCATAGGGGTATTATTGGCTACCGAACTGGATGAAAGTGAAGACATCAAACTGGTGGTTGATATTGGTACCAACGGCGAAATGGCCTTAGGCAACAAAGACCGTATTTTAGCCTGTTCCACCGCTGCCGGACCTGCCTTTGAAGGGGCCCAGATAACCTGCGGTATGCGCGGTGCCAGTGGTGCCATAGACCACCTCACCGTAAGCGAAGATCTGGAATATACGGTTATCGATGATGTAGAGCCCATTGGTATTTGCGGTTCAGCGCTGCTGGATGCCGTGGCGGTGCTGGTGGAATCAGGTATGCTGGATGAACGCGGCCGTTTGAAGAAGCCGGAAGACATCACCCATCCCATCGGCAAAAAACTAAAACACCGCCTCATTGAATACAACGGAACACCGGCCTTCCTGCTGGCGGAAGCCAATGGCCGTCAGATAGTGGTAACGCAAAAGGATATCCGCGAACTGCAGCTGGCTAAAGGAGCCATCGCCGCCGGCATCCGTATTCTGATGAAAAACTACGGTATAGATACCGATGAAATCAAAGAAGTACAACTGGCGGGAGCTTTTGGCAACTACCTCAATCCACACAGCGCCTGTGTCATAGGTTTGATCCCGGCGGAATTGGAAGACCGCATCACCATGGTGGGTAATGCTGCCGGAGCCGGTGCCAAACTGGCCTTATTATCAAGCAGTGAATATGAAAGAGCAGCC
>JAAZIQ010000010.1 GCA_012800795.1 Bacillota bacterium | reverse complement strand
GGCCATTGGCAGCCCGTGTAAGTTTGAAAAGCAGTACTTTTTAGATAGGAAGATAGCGGGACCATTTATTAATGTTTTTAATGATGGTTTTATAGTTTGGGCAAGATATAGATTTGGCTGCGTTAGCACCTTAGATCAAGCATATTACTTTTTTAAAAATGGCAGCTGTTTCCCCTTGCTTCAGTTAATAACACCGGCTGAGTTAGATTATGTGCCTCTTTATATTGACTTTGATGTTGCAACTCGCAATAACACAGTTTATAATTTTTACCCGCAAAACAAAAATTATTTTCATTTGGCAGTAACTGAATTCAGCAGAATTGGCGGAGGTGCGGCACCCGAGGGGCAGAAATATAACATTAAAATTGAGGGCAGCGTGCCCGGAATTAATGCCTCTGCCCGCGTGCATTTTAATGATAATGATAACTCCACCCAGTATGTGGCAAGGTGGTTAGGTTACGATCCGTTGGTGCACCCGCTGCTAAATTTGCGGGGTAGGGAAATTGTTAATAGCGATGTAGTTTATGTTTATCTCATGCAGAATATCACTACCGGTTTGCATGGGCCGAAAATACAATTAGAGATAAATAAAATTTTCTAATACTGTATTTATGGTGCTGTGATTTTTTCAGGATGGTTGCTCCCTATAAACGAAAAGGAACTGATTCATTCAGTTCCTTTGATGTTATTCATAGCTGTATAGTTAGTCGGAGTTTTGGTTCCGTATATGCATATAGACAGTATTTTTACTAATGTTTAAAGCATCTGCCACTTTATTTACGGCATCCTTAATTTTAAAAATGCCCATCTCATTGAGCTGGTGTATTATTTCTTTATTTTTGCCGTTAGCCGGTATTGAGTCGTCATTGAATACATGCTGGCGTACCTGTAAGACTGAATTTTTAATCAGATCATCAATATTTTCTACGAAGTTTTCAACGGAGCTGTTGTTTTTCTTAGTTTCTTCGCTACTTTCAAAATTTACGAACTCTGAGATAACCTCATTAAACGGTGTATTTAAATACATATTAATACATAACAATCCAATGATACGGCCATTTTCGCCTTTTATGGTAATGGTAGCGCTTTTAAGCGGTTCCCCGTTCTTATTGCGTGTAAAATATGAGATATAGCCGTTAGTGTCTCTGCGGGTGCGAATTTCCTCCAGCATTTTAAGGGCAAGATCTGTAATGGGCGCACCCACTGTGCGTCCGGTGTGAAAGCCGTTAATTATTTTAATAACGGAATGTTCATAATTTTCCAGGCTGTGCAGAACAATTTCATAGCTCTTGCCCAAATAAGCGGATAGTCCATCCATCATGACCTTATAGCTTTCCAGTATGGCTTTGTCGGTTTCTGTAAGCACAATATTTGGTTCATTCATGGCACTTGCATCCCTCTTATTATTTTTTTGCTTCTGCTATTTCACGCAGTCCCCGTTCGATGCGATCGAGCCCTTCTTTTAAGATGTCCTGGCTGGTGGCAAGGCAAATTCGGATATGGCCGTCAGACCCGGGACCAAAAAAGGTTTTTCCTCCCGGTACAATGGCAACTTGATGTTTTTTAAGTAAAAAGTCCGCCAGTTCTTCTGCTTCCATACCTGTTGCCTTGATATCAGGGAAAAGCACGAAAGTGGCATCAGGTTTTCTGCAGCTGATGAGCGGCATTTTTTCAATGCGTTCCAGGGCATAATCACGATTTTTTTGCATTTGGGCCGTAAATTTTTCCACCCAATAATAACATTTATCGAGACAAGCCATACCCGCCACTTGTGAGAGGGAGGATATTCCTCCTATGGTAGATAAAACTTCGCTTGTTTCCACTATTTTCTCAAATAAAGCCGGGTTTTGGCAATAGATACACCCGGCTCTCAACCCGGCTATGCCAAAGCTCTTAGAAAAACCATATACTGAAAGGGTGCGCTGATTTTTTTCTGCTCCTAAAGATACTATACTATTAAATTTTGCATCGGAGTATACGATATCTGACCATATTTCATCATTCATAATGTAGAAGCCGTATTTATTGCTAAGATCTGCAAGGTACTCCAGATCTTCCATGGGATAGACCATTCCCAACGGATTGTGTGGGTTGCAGAGTCCCAGCATTTTGGTTTTTGGCGTAATATATTTCTCAAGATCGGAGAAATCAATTCGTCCGTCTTTTATCTTCATGGGAAAAAGTACTATTTTTGCCCCGGCAGCTTCCATGGATGTTTTAAAAAGAAAATCTACCGGGTCAAAAACTATGGCCTCGTCACCAGGCTTCAGAAAAGCCCTAGCTATTATGGACATTGCCCTTGCCGCACTATCTATTGGGAGTATTAGATCTTCTGGTACATCTTCGTTTTTTCTGGTTTTGAGGGCATTGGCAATGCTTCTTCTGAATTCAGGGAATCCAAGTTTTGGAGTGTAAGGAAAATAACCGGCTTTTGCGTAGTCGCAGATAGCTTCTATAATTTCCGGAGCCACCGGGAAATCACTGTCTGCAGCTGTAAGGGGGATGACATCATCCGGCACTTCAGCCCAGCGCATATTATAGGCACGTTTTCTCAATATCTTTAAGTTTACGCTTTCGTTACTGAACAGCTCCATTTTTACATCACCTTTCGACACTTTTTGCTTATGTAATAAAAAAAGACGCTGCTTTAAAAAACGCCGTAGCGTCTTTTTTCTGATTATATCAAAAAAAATTTTTTATTCAATGAATTTATTTTTAGTCTCAAGGCATATTTTTCTCTTTTAGAGTTTCTAGCAATTGAAAATATTTATAGGGCAGGTTTAGCGACAATAAAAAATATTTCATTGACATTCAAAAATTTTATTGGTATGATTACTATCAACTATCAATCAATTGCTTTAACTTATTAAATTACTACAATCATTAAATTATTACAATTTATAACAATAGTCGTAAAAAGATGACGGCTAGCTGCATCATTAGGAGGGTAAAAAATGTTCAAAGTCACAGAAACTGAAAAAGCACCGGCTGCAATTGGTCCGTACTCCCAGGCCATTGCTTATAACGGAATTCTGTATTGTTCAGGCCAGATTCCTATTTCCCCGGAAACCGGGGCTGTTTGTGGAGATAACATAGAAGAACAGACAAAACAGGTGATAAGCAATATAAAAGCTATTTTAGACGCGAACGGTATTGGTTTTGAAAGCGTCATCAAGACTACATGTTACCTTGCGGATATGGCTGACTTCGATAAGTTCAACGCCATTTATGCCGAGGCTTTTGTTTCGAAGCCGGCCAGAAGTTGTGTGGCAGTCAAGGCTCTTCCCAAGGAAGTGCTTTGCGAAATAGAAGTTTGGGCGGCTTTGGAAAACAAAAAGAATACATAAAAATATCAAAGAAAAGGAGATGAAGACATGAGAAAAATTCTGGCACTGCTTCTTGCAGTAGCAATGGTGTTTGTGCTTGCTGCTTGCGGCGGTGGCACTGGGGAAAAAGACCCTGGAGAGGGTAGCACAGGAGAAAAACAAGTAGTAGTAGGTATTAATGCTGATTATTCCACCTTTGATCCCGCACATGCTTATGAAAAATCTTCTCGCATGATCCTGCACGAAGTTTATGAGACATTATTTAGATTTAGTGCAGAAGATGATGCGGTGATTGAAAATGACCTGGCTGAAGATTATACCATCAGCGAGGATGGGCTTACTTACGTTATTACCATGCGTCAGGATGCCAAGGCTGTTACCGGCAAAATTCTAGACGCACATGATGCTGAATTCTGCTTTAAGCGTTTAATTAATCTTAAAGGGAATCCTTCCTTCTTGGCTGATCCGATTGCTTCTGTAGAGGCAACAGGTGATTTTGAACTTACCATTAAGCTTAAGCAGCCCACTCCGGCTATACTTGCCATTCTATGCGATTCTGCTTTTTCCGTCTATGATAGTGAAGCGGCTCAGGAAAACGGGGCCACACTTGATCCGGCCACCGATTCAGCCCAGTCCTTCTTTGACAATAACTCCATTGGTTCCGGTCCTTACAAACTTGTAAGCTACACTCCAAATGTTGAAGTAGTGATGGAGAAAAACGAAGATTACGCAGGCACATCTGCAAAAATTGACCGTGTTGTCTTTAAACATATTAATGATTCCAGTATGCAGCTCATGAGTCTGCAGAAGGGTGATATCGACTTTGCCTTTGACCTTACCGCCTCACAGTTGGAGACCCTGACAGATGAAAATATCATTGTCCGCAACTACCCGACACAAGATATTTTCTTCCTGCACATGAATGTGGACGAAACCATTGGCGGTCCGCTTGCAAACCCTGATGTTCGCCGAGCAATTGCATATGCCATCGACTATGAGGGTCTGCGCGAACTTGCCGGCAACGATCCCAGCACTCCAATGAACATTATACCTAGTGGATTCCCTGGCTATGCCGGTGAAAGCAAAATAACCCGTGATTTAGAAAAAGCAAAATATTATTTAGAAAAGGCCGGGTATCCGGACGGATTTACTTTTGAATGCGGCGCTATTCCCGATATGGCTACAGACGGCATTGCTTTCATGGATTGTGCTGTAAAGATTCAATCAGACCTTAAAGAGGTTGGCATTACAATGAATATTCAAGCTGATGAAGTCAGCGTTTATTTGGAAAAACTTCGCAGCGCCAAATATCAGGCTAACATCGGTATGTGGGGTCCCGACTACCTTGATCCTGCCTCTCAGCTTGCGTTTATGCCCGGCGAAACAGTAGGCTTGCGCAGCAATTGGACAGCAGATATGGCTCCTGAACTTGCTGAGCTTACCGCGAAGGCAAAGGTTGAAACCGATCCCGAAAAGCGGGCCGAGCTTTTCAAGGAAATTCAAATAATGTACAGCGAGATCCCTGGTCCGGTCATCGTTTTTGTACAACCAAACCGTGCTCTTGCCATGAGTAAGCGTGTGAAGGATGTCCATTATTCTTCAGCCTATATGCTGATTTTCCATCTAATGGATATTGAATAATCTTCTTAAGAGAAGATATTTACAAACTCAAAGGCAGAGGGCGTCACAGTAGACCCCTCTGCCATTTAACTAAATAAGCAAAATACCCTGGCCACAAGGGGAGGATTGTTATGAATATGTTAAATTATATAGGGCGCAGGCTGCTGCTAATGGCTATTGTGATGGCCGGCGTGGTTGTTATCACTTTTACTATTTCACATATGGTTCCTGGAGATCCGCTGGTCGCAAACCTCGGGCAGTCGGCGATGAGCAATCCGGAGATTGTGGCTGCATACGAGGAAAAATGGGGTCTTAACAAACCCCTTCCCGAACAGTTTATTTTGTATGTCAGAAATATGTTTAAAGGGGATCTGGGCACTTCCATTCGTACGAAAAGGCCGGTGCTTTATGATTTATCGGTATATTTCCCGGCTACTGTTGAAATGGCTACTTTGGCAACATTTATCAGTGTTGTCTTTGGTATGTTATTTGGTGTTATTTCCGCTGCAAGGCGAAATAAAGCCGCAGACCAAGTATTAAGAGCCGTTTCACTGGTGGGAATTTCGATTCCGGCGTTCTGGTTGGCGCTGCTGATGCTGTATGTCTTTTACTTCAGACTTAATATAGCCCCGGGAAGCGGTAGGCTGAGCTTGGCCTTCTTGAGTTATAAATCTGAGACGGGTTTTTTAATTTTAGATGCTATTAAGAACGGCAATATGGCGCTTTTGAAAGACGTCCTTAGCCACATTGCCATGCCGTCCATTGTTTTGGCTGCCTCCACAATGGGACTAATGACGAGAACGGTGCGCAGTTCTATGCTGGATGTAATGGGCCAAGACTATCTACGTACAGCCAGAGCCAAAGGATTAACTGAACGCCAGGTGATAATGAATCACGCTCTTAAAAACGGCCTTATCCCCTCGGTTACGATGTTCGGACTAAGTTATGGCAGCCTCTTGGGGGGTACCGTTCTGGTCGAAACAATATTTGATTATCCAGGACTTGGTTGGTACGCCTATCAATCGGCAACTACTCTGGATTACCCTGCAATAATGGGAGTAACACTTGTAATTGCACTTATCAATTGTGTGATGAGTTTACTGATCGATATTATCTATGCATTTATAGATCCGCGAGTGAGATATTAGGAGGGTCCCATGGTGAAGAATAAGATACTACGATTTATTAAAAAAAATCCGCTGGCAACCATTGGAGCTCTCGTGTGCATACTGTTTTTCCTGGTTGCTATTTTTGCACCACTGATTGCAACGCACGACCCTCTTGCGCAAAATTTCGCCAACAGAAACAGGCCCCCTAGTTCGGTTCATTTTTTTGGCACCGACAATTTTGGCCGCGATGTGTTTTCAAGAGTTGTTTATGGTACGCGGATTAGTTTGCCGGCAGGGTTTCTTGTTGTAATTTTTTCTTGTATCTTTGGCGGTATTTACGGCGCGGTAGCTGGATATTTCGGAAAAATGTTAGATGAAGTACTCATGCGTATCGTTGACATAGTGATGTCATTCCCGTCGTTGGTACTTGCAATGGCCCTTGCCGCTGTTTTTGGAAAGACCATGTCTAATGCCATTTTAGTTATTGTGCTTGTATGGTGGCCCAAATATGCAAGAATGATGAGGGGACTTGTGCTCACGGTGCGCGAGACTGAGTATGTTGCTGCGGCGGTAGCACTGGGAGAAAAGAAAAGCCATATCCTCTTTTCAACTGTAATACCAAACTGTGTGGCGCCGCTTCTAGTCATGGCTTCGGCAGATCTTGGTGCAGCTATACTTATGTTTTCAGGACTTGGATTTTTAGGAATGGGAGCGGCACCACCGGCTCCAGAATGGGGTGCCATGGTTTCTGATGGAGCAAAGATGCTCAATTACTGGTGGGTCAGTGTTTTCCCCGGCGCCGCAATATTTATTGTTTCCATCTCATTCAACTTTATAGGTGATGCTTTGCGCGATCTGCTCGATCCCAAACTCAGAAATCTCGAATGATTGATGAAAGAGGTGGGTTTTATGAATTATGCTTTGAGGATAGAAAGAATCAGGGAAAAAATGGCGGCCAAAAATGTTGAGGGGCTGTTTGTTGCCAATGACGCCAGTTGGGAATATTTTACGGGTCTACCCAGAGCAGGATTTTGCCAGACAAAATCACGTCAAAATAGCGCAGAATTTGCCGGGTTGCTTATTACGCCGGTCAAGGTCACGGCTTTTTCACCACGCCTTTCAGCCCTGGGCTTCTCCGACCGCATGGAAGATTTCCCCGTGGTCGACGAACTGGTAATATATCCGGATGTTGATCTTTATGGCAAAACTTTTGACCAGGAAATAAGAGCGCAGAAGCTGAATGGCAAGCGTCTGGCGGTGAACCGTGATATTTCTTCAACTTTGGTGCTGAGACTGCAGGAAGTACATGACGCGACGGTTATTGATATGTCGGCCGATGTGGATATGCTGCGTGCCGTTAAAGACGAAGACGAAATAGAGCTAATGCGTTACGCCAGTTCAGTGGCCGATAAAATATATTATGATATTTTGCCAATGCTCGTTCCGGGAACTCCTGTAAGGGAGATAGAATTGGAGATTGAAAAGCTGCTTGAGACTTACGGATGTTCTTCTCCTTCTTTCCCGGCTGAAGTGCTCCACCACGGTCCTAAGGCGGGGATTGGAGTGGGTGCAGGATATTATGAGCGGTTAGAACGTGACCATACCATAGCACTTGATTATGGTGTTGTCTATAAAGGATACTGCTCCGACTTTGGACGTACAATTTTTCTGCAGGAACCGACCCCTGAAATGGTGCGTGCCCATGAACTTGTGATGAAGAGTCAGGCAGCAGGGATGGAGATGATGAAAGCCGGGGTCAACACCGGCGCCGATGCCAATGCGGCAGCACATAGATGTATGGAGGAAGCCGGTATGGGAGAGGCTTTTATACATCGTCTAGGACACGGAATAGGCAAGGATGTGCATGAACGTCCGTTTTTGGCAGAAGGTGAAGACACAGTTTTGCAGGCGGGAATGTGCTTTACAGTGGAGCCGAGTCTTTATGTTCCACAAAAATATCTTATTCGTGTAGAAGACGTGGTTCTGGTTACTTCCACCGGCGTTGAATGCCTAAACAAAGTAACAAAGGATATTGTGGTACTTGACAGATAGGGGGAAAAGACTGTGGAAGACCTGACCCTACAGGTAAAGGGACTAAAAACATGTTTCTTTACAGATAAGGGCGTTGTTCCGGCAGTAGACGGAATCAGTTTTAATGTCCGCCGGGGAAAAACGCTGGGGATAGTTGGGGAGAGTGGAAGCGGAAAGAGCGTTACCTCTCTTTCGATCATGCGACTGCTGCACGAACCCAGCGGCAGGATCACTGAGGGTGAAATTATTTTTGACGGAAAGGATCTTACGAAGCTGACGCAGCAGGAGATGTGCAAAATTCGCGGAAAAAGAATCTCAATGATTTTTCAGGAACCGATGACAGCCCTTAACCCTGTACGCACAGTCGGCTCGCAGATTGCAGAAATCTACAACATTCACGAAAATCTTAATAAAAAAGAAGCTCAAGAACGCTCCATTGAGATGCTGAGAATGGTGGGAATTCCTTCTCCCGAACAGCGTTTTAATGAATACCCGCACCAGATGAGCGGAGGAATGAGACAGCGTGTCATGATTGCCATGGCATTAGCTTGTAATCCCGAGCTACTCATTGCTGACGAGCCGACTACTGCCCTTGATGTAACTATTCAGGCTCAAATACTTGATTTGATGTTGGATTTAAAAAATAAATTAGGCACTTCTATTATGCTTATAACCCATGATCTGGGAGTCGTGAGCGATATTGCAGACGACGTGATTGTAATGTATGCCGGATCAATCATGGAATACGGAACGCGCGATGCAGTTTTTCAGGATATGAAACACCCGTATTCAATTGGGCTAATGGAATCCATACCTAAAATAGATAGTAAAGAAAGACTAACAACTATAGAAGGCATGGTTCCCAGCATTTTTGAGATGCCGCAAGGCTGTAAATTCGAGCCGCGCTGTGCTTTTGCAAGACCAATTTGCAAACAGTGCAGGCCTGATTTATATGATACCGGTAAAGGACATTTTGTAAGTTGCTTTCAATACAGCGAAGAACACCGGGGAGAGTGGGACGGGGAGGCATAAAAATGGCGGAAAAACTCCTTGAAATAAAGAATCTGCAGCAGTATTTCCCTGTAAAGGGACTTAAGGGCACCGATGGCAAGCCGGCGGTCGTTAAAGCTGTGGATGGCGTTACTTTTGATATTTATAAAGGTGAAGTGCTGGGTCTTGTCGGTGAAAGCGGTTGCGGAAAGACTACCATCGGCAGATGCATTTTAAGGCTTGTTGAGCCGACCGGTGGTGAAGTACTGTTTAACGGGATTGATGTTCTTAAACTTAAAGACGAGGAAATGCGCAAGCTTCGTCAGGAAATGCAGATAGTATTTCAGGATCCTTACGGATCTCTTGACCCGCGCAAAACCGTTGGGCAGTTGATCGGCAGACCGCTGGAACTTCATCGCTACGGCACGAAGGAAGAAATAAGAAAACGTACACATGAATTGATGGAACTGGTAGGCTTGCGCCCGGAATATTACGGAAGATTTCCTCATGAATTCAGCGGCGGGCAGCGGCAGCGCATAGGTATTGCCCGCGCCATAGCCCTAAACCCGCAATTTGTGGTTTGTGATGAGCCGGTTTCAGCCCTTGATGTTTCAATTCAGGCGCAAGTCTTAAACTTAATGAAAGATCTGCAGGAGAAATTTAATCTGACATATCTTTTCATTAGCCATGATCTAAGGGTTGTGAGATATATCTGCGACAGGGTAATTGTGATGTACTTGGGGCGTATTATGGAGATTGCTGACAGCAACGAGCTTTATGACCGTCCTGTTCATCCCTATACAAAAGCGCTGCTTTCCGCTATTCCCGAAGTGACGAAGGAACGCAGGGAGAGGGAACGCGTCCGCCTGCAGGGAGATGTGCCCAGCCCAATAAATATTCCCGGCGGCTGTAGATTTCACACTCGCTGTCCGCAGCGTCAGGAGATATGCAAAACAACCGAACCGCCGGTAAAGGATTTGGGAAACGGACATTTCTGCGTATGTCATTTTGCCTAAATTAAACAAACTAGGAGTGAAGCGGATGTCTATAAAAAACCTTATGACGCCTGCTTTTCGCAAGGCTGAAGGTGGTCTGTTTACAAAGGTTACCAAGGCGGATGCCGGTGTTGATATAGAAGCGCTGCTGGCGGAGGGTTATACAATTTTAAGCTGGGCAGATCCTTTCTTTCCGGATCCCTCCACGCCGGAATTTGTGCTGGATGCCACCGTTGAAGCTCTGAAATCCGGTGTCTGCAATCATTATACAAGCCCGCTGGGATCAACTGAATTAAAGGAAGTAATAGCGGAAAAATTAAAGCAGTATAATGGCCTGACCGTTGATCCAAAGCGCAATATACTAATTACTCCGGGATCTGATTCAGGGCTCTTTTTTGCCATGTATGCCTTTATTGAGCAGGGTGACGAGGTGCTAATTCCCGATCCCTGTTATCCAAATAATTTTCAGAACGTAGAAACGCGCGGCGGGGTTCTTGTGCCTGTGCCGCTGCGTGCGGAAAATGGTTTTCAGCCCGTGGCCGTAGAGTTTGAAGCACGAATAACGGAAAAGACAAAGATGCTGGTTCTAACTAATCCAAATAATCCGACTACAACGGTTTTTAGCAGAGAAAATATGCTGGCATTGGCAGAGATGTGTATTAAGCACAATCTTGTGTGTGTGGTGGATCAGGCTTTTGAAGATATAATTTTTGACGGGCGTGAAATGGTCACGATGGCTGCTCTGCCGGGGATGTGGGAGCGGACAGTGACGGTTTTTTCTGTTTCCAAAGGTATGGGGCTCAGTGGCTATAGAGTTGGGTATATAGTGGCGGATGATGTGGTCATGGATGCACTTTACGGAACGGCAGTTAGTGTTATCGGAGCGGCTAATACTGCGGCACAAAAAGCAGTTGCAGAGGCACTGCGCCGGCCTGAATTTGTACAAGAATATGCTGCGATCTTTGATCGGCGCCGACATAAGATTATGGAGATTTTAAAAGACGTTCCGGGTATTAAGACATGGCTTCCTGAATCGGGTTTTCTCATCTGGATAGATGTTTCTGCCCTGGGAAGCTCGGCTGAGGTTTGCGATTATCTTTTTAAACACGCTAAAGTCAGTGTCAATGACGGCACTGCTTATGGAGCACAGGGAAAAGGACATATTCGGATAGTGTTTGGCTGTTTGCGCGATGATGAAAAACTATATGAAGCTTTCAGGCGAATCGCAAAGGCTTTTACGGAATTAGCAAAAGAGAAAGGAATCTGCTGATGGGACGAACAATACTGACGGATTGCCGTATCATTGATCCTGCCGAAAGCAAAATAATCGAGGATGGGCTCTTGACTCTTCTGCACGGAGAGCAGGCCCCCGACTGCATAGGATACTGTGGTAACAGAGAAGCCGCCAAAATTGGAGAAATGGGCGCAGATGATTTTGTGCTTTCGCTGGAAGGTGCAGCACTTCTTCCCGGATTGATTGATGTTCAGGCGGAGCTCTTAAACAATGAAAAAAGTATTCCGCAAACTACTCTATCAGCTTATAGAAAGGCGGCGGAAATGTTAAGCCACGGTATTATGACTGTAGGTGCAAAGGCTGATAAATTTGGGATAGTGCAGGCATTGGCTGAAAGCAGCGAAAAATATTTTCTTTGGCTGCCGATGATAGTATTGGTAGAAGAAACCGACTGTAGCCCGGCATATTGTTTGTTTAGAGGTTTACCTGAAAAGGGCTCCAAGATGGAGCAGCTTTGGTTAGAAGAAGCAAACAAGGCCTGCCGGCAGGGCATGAAGCCTGTCCTTGCGACTATGGCTGAAGCTGTTTGTCAGCCGGACGGGTCGCTTACGCTGGTTCGGATGGCTGAACTTTTGGTGGAGGGCGGATATTCGCCTATGGAAGCGTTACAAGCCTTGACCTCCAATGCCGCCGAGCTACTGGGCAAGGGCAGCCACAATGGACGCTTGGTAAGCGGATTTGAGGGAGATATTATTGCCGTAAAGGGAAATCCCTTAGAGAAAATTTCAGATCTTAATAACTGTGTCATGTGCGCCAGAGGTGGTAGGCTGATACACAGTACTTTATCAGGCCTGAAAAAAAGTAATTTTAATCTCTTGCCGCCTGGCTATGATTATTGATTGGCTAAAAGGAAAATTAAGAATAAAAACAACAAAGCCGGCTCGATTGAGCCGGTAATGTTTTTTAGTACTGAAAAGCATAGTTGACTAGTCAACTATAATTTGATATATGTATAAAAGTGAGGTGTCAGCTATGCTTTTAATTCGCAACCTTTGGTTGGCGATGAAAGGTATTTTACGTTCTGCGCGCCTTATTATTAACGCTGAACTTGAGCCGCTTAATCTGTCAGGTGCCGAAGGTGACATGCTTTTTATCCTTCTTACCGGCAGCGATAAACTGCAGCAGGAACAACTGGCAGAACAGCTGGATATAGGCAAAGCTGCTGTCTCACGAGTGATAGATTCGCTTGAATCCAAGGGCTATGTCACACGTATGCGGCAAGAAAAGGACAGACGGGCGTATAGAGTTTGTCTAACTGCCAAGGCTCTCGCCGTTGGTGAAAATATTAAAGATATTTACGATAAACTGTACTTGCTTGCCAGCAGAGGAATTGCTGACGAGGAGATTAAGCAGGTTGAATCCTTGCTTTCCCGGGTTGCGGAAAATCTGCAAGGATGGAGAGAAAACAATACTTGAATTTATGACGGGACATTAAAACTTAATTACCACAGGGTCGTCCTCGAAAGAATAAATGGTGGCAGTTGCATCTTTAAGATAAAGAACCTGGTTATTTCCGTCGCCGGCTTGATATCTTTCTTTTAAAGTGGGATATTCGTCCAGCATATGCTGTTCCGCCTCAATCCTGTTGTCTTCAACGGCAATTGCTTCGACGCGAATCCATTTTCCACCTGTCATACCGCAGATTTCTATTTTGGGGTTTGCTTTAATTTGTTTTGAAACATCTTTAGATCTAGCTGTTTGTATATACAGCTTGTCCTCAAAAATTGCCACCGTACCAAAGGGGCGGACTCTTGGTTGATCACCGTCCACCGTGGCAAGATAGTATGTTTTGCACTTTTTTAAAAAATCATAAACCCTTTGCATAAAACCCATCTCCTTTCCTCTCTTTTATTCTCTTGTAATATTACATCACAATGTACCAGAATTTTCAAGCTCTCCTGGTTTATTAATTCGTTTAGTGTTTTTTCTTTGTGGTGAAGGGACTTGGTTTTCAGCTGATTACTTTTATTTAATAAGTTTCTGTGCAGTATTGCTCTTAGATAGACTTTTCAGCGAATTTTTACAGGAATAAAAAAGGGAATCTGCGGGGAGGGAGTCTGATGAATGTTAAAAATAAACTTATTAATATGTATGATTTAATTACCTGTCTGACTAATGCGTGTGACTTAATAAACCCTCAACTGGTTAACCATCACCTGCAAGTTGGTTATTTGGCTTTAAAAATTGGTGAAGAACTGGGTCTGCCTAAAAAACAGTTAAAGGATTTGATTTTAGCAGGGCTACTGCATGATGTGGGAGCCTTGGAATATAATGAGAGGCTTGAGCTGATTGAAAATGAGCCGCCTACTGCACAGAGCCATGCTTTTAAAGGAGCACGTCTTTTGGAAGGATTCTCCTATCTTAAAAATGCAGCAGAAATAATTAGATTTCACCATGTTCCCTGGAATAAGGGTCAAGGAGCTGCCTACAGCGGTCAGGAGGTGCCGCTTTTAAGCCATATTATTCATTTGGCCGACAGGGTGGCTGTGCAGATTGATCGTAATAGGGAAGTTCTTGGACAGGTAAGCGGTATTTTAAAAAGAATCCAGAGTCAAAAAAATACTAATTTTGTACCTGAACTGGTGGACATACTTAATAAAATCGGCAGACATGAATATATCTGGCTGGATATGGTGAACCATTATTTACCTAATATACTTATGGATACTATGCTGTTTGATACCATGGATTTAAGCATCGAAGAAACTATCGAACTGGCAAAAATTTTTGCCAAGATCATTGACTTCCGCAGCCCGTATACAGCAAATCATTCCGCGGGGGTGGCAAAAACAGCGGAAAAGTTGGCAGAGCTTGCCGGTTTTTCTGATATAGAATGCAAGATGATGCTGATTGCAGGATATTTGCATGATTTAGGCAAACTGGCCATTCCAAATGATGTACTTGAAAAGACCGGCAAACTGGACATTAATGAGTTTAATTTAATTAGATGCCACTCCTATTATACGTATCGCCTACTACAGCCCATTAAAGAGTTTGAACAAATTGCAATTTGGGCAGCATCCCATCATGAAAAGTTAAATGGAGAGGGTTATCCTTTCCATTTAGGCGCTGATTGCATCCCTTTGGGTTCGCGCATCATGGCGGTGGCGGATATATTTACGGCAGTTACGGAAGACCGCCCTTATCGCAAAGGTATGGGCTATGAGGAAACAGTCAGGGTGTTAAATTCCATGGTGGAAAACAAATCTATTTGCCCCTATGTCGTATCTATTGTAATTGACAATTTTGATTTGATTAACCAAATTCGTATCGAGGCTCAGCAAAAAGCCAGCATCGATTATAATCGTTATATGGCTGATGATTAAATCCCTTCGGGGCAAATGCAAGTAGTGAAAATTCTAATAAAGAAGGGATTTATAAGGCGAGTGCAGAAATATTATTCACCTATAAATAGGTATTATCAGGAGGTGGTGCAGTATTATGGAAAGATCTTTGTGATATAATATTTAAAATAAATCTAATTATTATATAGTTAGGTTTGGATATATAAAATTTTTACCAAAGGCCAAATAGGAAGCAGATCAAAGCATTAAAATATTTATAGTAAGAAGGAAGGGATGTCTTATGGCAGTAAAATTATTACATGGCGAACAAGCACGCAATGCTATAATGACAGGCATGAATAAAGTTGCAGATGCTGTAAAAAGTACGTTAGGGCCCAAAGGAAGAAATGTTGCTTTTGATCAAAAGTATGATGTGCCCTTGGTATCAAATGACGGTGCTACCATTGCCAAGCAAATCACTCTTAAGGAGCCTTTTGAAAGTACCGGAGCAGAATTAATTAAACAGGTTGCCTTAAAGTCAAATGAAACGGCAGGAGACGGCACAACGACTGCAGTAGTACTTGCACAGGTTATGATTAGTGAGGGATTAAAGAATTTAGTTGCCGGAGCGAATCCTGTGTTGATGAAAAGAGGTATGGAAAAAGCAACAAATGCTGCCGTTGAGATGCTAAAAAAATATGCAACTCCGGTTGATGATCAGGAAACCATAAAGCATATTGCCACCATCGCCGGTAATAATGATGAATTCATAGGCGAACTTTTAGCCGAAGCATTTGAAAAAGTTGGTCTTGATGGTGTTGTCACTGTTGATGACAGTCAGCAATTAGAAACAGTTTTAAACTATTCTCAGGGAATCCACTTTGAAAACGGTTATCTTTCGCAATACTTTATAACTGATGAGAAAAGCCGTAAAGTAGAACTGGACAATCCTTATGTTTTACTGGTAGAGGATACTGTTAAAAACTTTAAAGATATTAGAAATATTTTAGAGCAAGTAGCAAGGCGTGGAGCCAGCTTACTGATTATTGCTCAGGACGTAGAAGGGGAAGCGCTTAACGGTTTGACAGCGAACGTAGTAAGGGGCGGTATCAAAGCGGCAGCAGTGAAAGGCCCGGGATACGGAGATACGAGAAAGCGCAATATGCGGGCTCTGGGTCTAATGCTAAAAGGAGTTGTTGTCTCAGAAGATTTTGGGATGAAGCTTGAGGATTGCGGCTTGGAGATTTGCGGCAGAGCCGGCAGAGTTGTAATTACTAAAGACGATATTGTCATCCAAGATCCCCCGGGTGCCGGCAGCGAAGATGTTAAAAAGATGATAAAACAAGTAAAAAGGCAGATTGCTGAAACAAAAGAGGATTATGAAATTGAAAGATTAAGAATTACGCTCTCCATTTTAAACGGGGGAATAGCTGTTATTAAAGTTGGCGGCGTTTCCGAACTGGAGATGTTTGAAAGAAAATATAGGATAGAAGATGCCGTTAATGCTGTATACGCCGCGGCTGAAGAAGGCGTACTGCCTGGTGGTGGAAAATCCTTCCTGCTTGCCGTACCGGCTGTAGATGAATTAATTGAAAAACTGGAAGGCGACGAGCGAACAGGAGCCATGATTATTAGAGAAGCTCTGGAAGCGCCCATAAAACAAATTGCCGAGAATGCCGGGGTTAACGGCAGCATAGTGGCAAATAAACTATTATTAAATGGGGATACAAATTATGGCTTTAATGCACTGACAGGGCAATATGAAGATTTATTTAAAGCCGGCGTAATTGATCCCGTAAAGGTAGTAAAAAGTTCCCTTGTTAATGCATCTAGTGTTGCCACAATCTTCCTCACAACTGAGGCGGCAGTGACAAAAATAGAAGATTAGTATTGTGCCGGTGTACTTTTTCGTATGGTAAGGGTGGCAGGTTATTATGCCTGTCACCTATTTTGTTATGGTCAGCGGCTGCGCGAAAATCATTTCCCGGGAAAGGAAAGAAAATTTATGGGAAAATACGGTTAGGGGTAAATGGAAATAAGTTATGTGGAATTATTTAATGCAGTATACTAAAACAGGGCAAATGCAAGGGGTGCTGTATGACAATTAGTTTAATGACGGTGAAGTTATATGCTCCGTGGGTGCATAGTTTAAAAGAAAAAAGAATGATTGTGAAAAGCATTTGTCAAAAGCTGCGCAATAAATTTAATGTATCGGTAATTGAAAGCGAATCGCAGGATGTGCAGCAAACAATTATCATTTCCATTGCTTTTCTTTCTGACAGTAGGGCAGCAGCAGATAGGATAAGTGATAGAATCAGCCGCTTTATTGAAAATAATGTTGATGCGGAGATTACTGATCTGCTAATTGAACAGTTTTAAAAACATTTTTAAAATGTGTAGAGGGGGAAACAGATGGTAGACCTGCAGAAAGTCATAGATTTTATCGAGAATAATTTAAATGATACAATGTATTATCGTAATGAAGATATGAAAAAGCATACTACCTTTAAAACAGGTGGGCCAGCAGACCTTTTAATTGAGCCGTGCAGTATAAATGAAATGCAAAAATTGATGTGCTATATCTTTGCCGAAGAAATCCCCTATCTTGTGATTGGCCAAGGGAGCAATCTAATTGTCAGTGATAAGGGGATTAGGGAGTTGGTAATAAAAATTGGTAAAAATTTAAGTCAATCTGTGGTCAAGAATGAAAGCATTGAGGTTGAGGCGGGAGCAACCATAACGGATGTGGCAAAGGAAGCGCAAAAACATTCTTTATCAGGCCTGGAGTTTGCATGCGGCATACCTGGTTCTGTAGGTGGAGCAGTCTTTATGAATGCGGGAGCATATGATGGTGAAATTAAAAATGTTTTGGAGGAAGTGCTTGTTTTAACTGTAGATGGTGATTTGTTGATTAGAAAAGCAGAAGAATTGCAGCTTGGTTACCGAACAAGTCTGGTGCAAAAAAACGGCGATATTATTTTGAAAGCCAAATTTAAGCTGCAGAAAGGCAATAAAGATGAAATAGCTCACAAGATGAAAGAGTTAACGCAAAGAAGGGAAAGGAGTCAGCCGTTGGAGCTTCCCAGTGCCGGCAGTATTTTTAAAAGACCGGCGGGATATTATACGGGAAAACTAATTGAGGATGCTAATTTAAAGGCTTACCAAATAGGTGGTGCACAGGTTTCACCTAAACATGCCGGTTTTATTGTTAATACCGGTAATGCCACCAGCAGTGATATACTAAACCTAATAAAACATATCCAGGCAGAAGTGAAAAAGCGTTTTGGCGTTGAGCTGGAAACGGAAGTAAGAATTGTGGGCGAATTTTAGGCACTGCCACAAACCGGTGAAAATAAGCTTTCTAATTGCTAAAAAAATTCCAATAACCTGCGGATTAGCAGCGCAGGTTATTTTTGTTGATAAAAGGTATATAAAAAGTCCTTCTTGGCAAACTAGATAGGAAAACTAATAGCAAATTATATAAAGAAAGGGGGCGATAGAGTGAACATTAACCAACAAGAACTGGAAAACTTACGCCATTTAATTGGTGCGCATGAAACTGGCGCTAACAAACTGGAAACTTATGCACAGCAATGTAGTGATCCGGAAATTAAACAGATGTTTCAGCAGTCGGCAAATAGTGCTCGACAGACAAAACAAAAATTATTGCAATTCTTAAATTAAAAGGAGGGCAATAAATGCAAGATAAAGATATGGTCAGCGATGTTCTGTCTATGGTTAATGCCAGTCTTACGAATTATGCCAAAGCAATTGCGGAGGCCGAAAATCCACAACTGCGGCAGACTTTAATCCAAATTAGAAATTCAGATGAACAATTCCAATTTCAATTAAGCCAAAAAGCCATAGAAAAAGGCTTTTATCAACCGGCAAAACAGGCCGATCCCAGCGCAGTTCAGCAGTATAAAAGTCAACTTAGCTCATAAATTTTTGAACACCGCGACGGCGGTGTTCTTCTACTCAAAGGTATTTGGTAGTATAATAGAGTAAAGAATTTTTAAAATTTTATAGAGAAATGCAGGAAAAAATGTACGGCAGGAAAATTATAGAGGTGTAGGCATGCAAAGTGAAATTCCTTTTCTATATGAAGATAATCATTTACTAGTGGTGGAGAAACCGGTAAATATGCTCTCGCAAAGGGATATAACAGGAGATCCGGATTTATTAAGTTTATTAAAACAAAAACTAAAGGAAAAATATCAAAAGCCCGGCAATGTATATTTGGCTCTGGTGCACCGCCTGGACCGCCCGACCGGTGGTGTCATGGTTTTGGCCAAGACCTCTAAAGCGGCGGCTCGCTTGTCTGCCCAAATTAGAAATAATGTTTTTAAAAGATCTTATCTGGCTGTGGTGCACGGCATATTACGGCAGAAAGAAGCCATCTTACTGCATTATTTAAGAAAAAACAGGCAAACTAATATGGTTACTGCCTACAGGCGGAAAAGTTTGGGAGCCAAAGAGGCAAAACTTACGTATCAGCTACTGGAAACTAACAATCACTTTAGTTTAGTCAAAGTTCAGCTGCATACCGGGAGGGCTCATCAAATCCGTGCGCAGTTTGCCGCTGTTGGACATCCTTTAGTAGGCGATCAGCGCTATGGGCAAAATCTTACTCGGCCGGGTCAGCAGCTTGCCCTTTGGGCTTTTGCTGTTAGTCTTGAGCATCCTACCTTAAAAAAAAGAATGACTTTTACCAGCTATCCTGCCCAAGTATTCCCATGGGCATATTTTAAACGCTTAAAAGGAAATTTAATAAAGGAGTGAGAAGATGAACCCCAAAATACTTATTGCGTATTCCTCAAGAACCGGGAATACGGAGAAAGTGGCCAAGGCGATTTATGAAGTGCTTAGTGCAAGGTCGGATATTCAGAAGCTGCCGGAAGTCAATTGTGAGAAGTATGACACAGTGGTGATGGGTTACTGGGTAGATAAGGGAACTGCCAATGAAGAATCGTTAAACTTTATCAAGTCATTGTCCGGCAAGAAAGTTGTTTTGTTCGGCACCTTAGGTGCAGGAGATTATAATGGTTATTATCAGAAAGTACGTGAGGCAGTAGAAAAGGAGCTTCCTGCCGACTGCACTCTGCTGGGACATAAACTTTTCAGGGCTACTTCCATAATGCTGCACAGGCTGAGAAAACAGCATGCCGAAAATCCTGACGATCTTGAGATAAAGAAGCGTTTAGAGGATTATGAAAAGAATAAACATCGTCCTGATGAAAATGATTTAAAAGAAGCACAAGAATTTGTGCTTTCCATACTGGGAAAATAATTTTTTGCAGCTCCCCTTTTAGGGAGCTTTTTCATTTAACTACAATTCCCTTATTCTAGGCATAGCTCATAAATTCTTTTCTGAGCAGAGAATACAAAGGAAAAAGGCAATTTATAAAGAAATAATTGGAGGAGCTTCTAGTGGGCGCAGCGCTGTTTGAGTTGCTGCTTTCAGTAAGGGGGAGATTTATTGAAGAAATTTGGAAAGGTTTTTACTTTCTTTGTTTTTATCCTGATTGGCTATTACTTATTTACACTGTTAAGTCCAAAGGAACCTTTAAAGGTTTGGGTTTTAGCTCCTGTGGCTGAAGATGTAGACATAAATACTAATATTATAATGGAATTTAATGATGCTCCGGATCTATCCAGCCTAGAGGAAAATTTTAGCGTTAGACCGGAAATTTCCGGTCATTTTGTAGCCGAGGGAAAAAAGCTGCAGTTTATCCCGGACAAACCGCTTGAATATCAAACACATTATCTTGTGACAGTAAATGAGGGAGTACGCAGTAAAAATGATTTAGTCTTGGATAAACCCTTTACTTTCGCATTTATTACGCAAAAGCGCCCACCTTTACAGATTATGGCGGTAGGAGACGTTATGTTGGATCAGCTGACAAGGCAAAGGCTTAGGGAATATGATCATACTTATCCTTTTGCCAAGGTAAAAGAAGTGCTGCGGCAGGGAGATGTGGTTTTTGCCAATTTGGAAGCACCTATTTCAGGCTTAGGCAGGCCCCTGCCTGGGAAAAAATACACATTTTGTGCTGCGCCTTTTTCCGTACAAAGCTTGGTAGACGGTGGGATAAATATGGTTTCCCTGGCAAACAACCATATTATGGATTACGGCGAGGAAGCTTTGGCAGAGACCATAAAGATTTTAGCCGCACAAAATATTGCCTTTGCCGGAGCGGGTTTAAATAAGAATAGTGCACATGCGGCAGCAATTTTGAAGGTAAAAGGCTATAGGGTCGCACTGCTGGCTTATACCGATGATTTTGCTGTGCCTGTCCAATATCGTTCATTTTGGCAGTCTGCAGAGCATAAACCGGGGGCAGCCCTTTTGCATGACAAAAACCTGATTAGGGACGATATAGAGCGGGCAGCTGCAGAGGCAGATATTGTTTTGGTTTCTTTTCACTGGGGCAACGAATATAGTTATCAGGTTACGGCTCAGCAGAAAGAATTGGCCCGCCTGGCAGTAGACGCCGGTGCGGACTTGGTTTTGGGGCACCACCCGCATGTTCCTCAAGCTATCGAGATTTATAAAGGGGTACCCATTGTGTACAGCCTCAGCAATTTTGTTTTTTATCCTTTTCCCAGTTATCCTCAAACCCAAGACAGCTTTATTTTGCAGGCGGAATTTCAGGGAGAAACCGTTACAGCCCTTAAAGTTATTCCTGTTCGTGGGGGCGACAGCCAGCCATACTTGCCGCAGGGGCAGGAGCTGCATATCTTAATAACGCAGCTTACGCGGCTGCTGGACGAACTTGGCACCACATATAAATTAACTGATAAAAATATAATTAAAATTAATTTGTAAATTTTTGTGTCAAGAAAACGCGCGAAAAGTATTTAATATAATTAATTGAAATTAAGAGGAAAGGAGTTTTGCAAATGAAAATAGGTATTTTATCAGGCAATCCCAAAAAAGACGGTTTGTGTCAATCTGTAATTGAAGCTGCAAAAAGCGGTGCCAGAGAAGCCGGCGCAGAGGTTGATGAAATAAGGCTTGTTGATTATAAAATAGAGCGCTGTCAAGTTTGCGGAAACGGCTGGGGCCCTTGCCGGGATGAAAATTACTGCAGCTTTGGCGACGACGGTTTTAATGAAGCCAGGGAACGCCTACAGGCAAGTGATGCCATTATTATTGCTACTCCTGTTTATTGGGGAGAAGTAACGGAAGTGTTGAAAAGTTTTTTAGACCGCCTGCGTCGATGCGAGTTTAACCAGGATACGGTCTTAAGGAAGAAACAGATTCTGCTCATTGCAGTTCCGGGCGGCTCAGGCAATGGCTTATTGAGTTGTTTAGGGCAAATGGAGCGTTTTTGCCAGCATACGGGTGCCATTATTTTTGATTACATTGGCGTTAACCGCTGGAATAATGACTATAAAAAAGAAGCAGTTAAAGCTGCAGCATATGCCTTGGCCGGTGGGCGTAAAAATGGAGATACCGTAAGCTAAAGGAGATGTCCTGCGAAAAAGACTGTAAGAAATTGCAGTCTTTTTTTTTATGCCTGGGGTGGAGAAACCCGGGCGGTGTGACAAAGCGTGACAAGGAACCGTCCCCTGTCACGCTTAGAAAATAAAAATTATCATGAAACTAAACATATTATCAGCAAATTTATACAAACTAAAGAAGAAAATATTTTTTAAAAGGATGGGTGCATCTGATGAATACAAAAGAATTGGCACAGGAAAGAACGCAAATATTTACCGATGTGCTGGAAGGAAAAATTCCTAAAAGGGTGCCTGTTTATGGCATGCTTACTTATGAGTTTTCAATTCAGTATGCAGGTATGGATATGATGGAAGCCCAGTGGAATACAGAAAAGTATTTTGAAAAAGTGGCGGATGTTATTTGCCGGGATTTTTATTCTGACAGTTTTGGTGTGACTAATTTACGTTTTCCGGCCATGTACCGCGTTTTAGGGGCACGTAACTGGCTCATGGGCTCAAGTGGTTTTATGCAGCATCCGGAAGTGGTGGGGTTAGAGGCGGACGAGTATGATGATTTTATTGCTTCACCTTATGATTGTATTATAGAAAAAGTACTCCCTCGTTTGTATACAAACCTAAATACAGATCCTTATCAGAAAGCAATCACCATGGCCAAAGCCTTTAAAATCTTTTTTGAAGAAATGGGCAGAGTGGCCGAGGTTGGGGCTAAATTGACGGAAAAATACGGTTACGGTCAGGCAAACTTTTTTGCCGGTGCCTGTGAAGCGCCCCTAGATTTTGTGGCAGACCAATTGCGTGGTTTTAAAAATATTTTAGCCGATATCCGCCGGATGCCTGAGAAGGTTAAAGCTGCGGCGGAAGCCGTAACTCCTGTCATGATCAAAATGGGAATTCCGGCTCCCCTGCCTAACAGTGCTGTTTTTATTCCTCTACATATGGCTCCTTTTATGCGGACAAAGGATGCGGAAGAATTGTACTTCCCCACTTTTAAAAAGCTGGTTGATGAGTTGGCAGCGCTTGGGCATCGTTGTTTCCTTTTTGTAGAAGAAAACTTCATGCGTTTTCTTGATCTACTCTATGAGTTTCCGGAAGGGACCATTATGATGTTTGAATATGGTGATCCCAAGCTGACGAAGGAAAAAATAGGAGATAAGCATATTATCGCAGGTTTTTACCCTGTAACCATGTTAAAAACAGCAACTAAAGAGGAATGTATAGATAAGGCAAAAGAATTGGTTGATACTTTAGCACCTGGCGGGCGTTATATTTTCACATTGGATAAATCACCGGTTTCGCTGGGGGATATCAATCCTGATAATTTGAAAGCAGTATATGAGTATGTTGGTAAGAATGCCAATTATTAAGGAGGAAACCGTATGGACTTGAAATCAAAATACTATAAAACTTGGGAAGAATATCGGGCTTTAAATCCTGACATTGATGAAAAACAGGCCAAAGCCATGGCTGAGAAAATGCAAAGTTATGAAGAGATGATGTTTGCTTTTGTGATGTTTCTCTGTTTTTAAAATTATGGTTTTGAAAAAATATTCGCAGCCCAGTCAAAGGACTGGGTTTTTGCTTGCTAAAGTAAGTTTTTATAATTTACCGCTTTCCCAAAACAAAAGCAGGAAAAAGGAGAAAAAAGGGGAAAGTAAATTATAAATTTCACAAGCTAAGGAGGTCTAAAAATGTAATGTTTCAATTAAACTTGTTGCAATTTACAAAAGATGCGAAATAATGAGAATTGAAAGGAGTTAAGAAAAAATGACAAGTTTGCAGCAGGAGAGGAATCAGCTGATTCTTGATATTTGGCAAGGCAAAACACCTAAAAGAGTGCCGATGCAAATCATGATTAGTTTGGAATATGCCATACAGTATAAGGGCTATTCCTTGTTCCGTGAATATTACAGTCCCAAGCATTGTTACGAAGCAGCGGAAGAATTGGCAAAGCTTGTTAACAGCGACAGCCTTCCCACCAACCCTATGAATATGGCAGCCGTTCATCGCTACGCAATGAACAAGTTTATGGTTCCGGGTAAAGACGGTTTTTATCAGCATCCCAACTATTCTCCGATGGAATTTGAAGAATATCCTGAACTAATTAAAGATCCACTGGAATTTTGGGTGCGCAAGTTAAGACCCAGAGTTTTGGGTGTGGTGGAAGAAGACAGGCTGCTGGGTGAGCTGCGGGTAAATGCCATTAAAAGTGTGGTGGCAGCAAAATATAAGGATTATAGCCCCGCTAAGCTGACTGAGAAATATGAGCGGATAGATGTTCAGGCTATGGCCATGATGTCTATGGCACCCTTAGATTATATTGCCGATTTCTTTAGAAGCTTCACAAACATTTGTATAGATATTCGCAGGAATCCACAATGGGTGCTGGATGCTTGTGATGCTGTATTGGAGTTTATTGTTGAATCTCTAAAAAGAGCTCCCAAAATTCCCGGTAAGATTAACTTGGTAAACCTGCCGCTGCATATGGCTACTTATATGAAACCAAAGGATTATGCCAAGTTTTACTTCCCCAGCTTTAAAAAATTGATACAATTAATTCAGGATCATGGTTATGAGGCAGGCTTTTTCTGCGAAGAAAACTGGGATCCCCATCTTGATTCTTTAAATGACATACCGGGCAGAGTTCGCATAGGCTTTGAAGCGGCAAATCCAAAGTTGATAGTGGAAAAACTGGGCAACCGCCATATTATTTGTAATATATTTGATTCCCATTTCTTGCGCACAGCCACTCCGGAGGAAGTTAAAGATGAGGTCAAGCGGCTGCTTGATATTGTTTGTGTTCATGGCAATTACATCTTTTCCTTTAATAAACCTTTCCTTTGTTTAGGCGATGCCAAAATGGAAAATATTCAGGCCGCAGTAGATGCAGTGTTGGAATATGGTGAATATAAATAAAAATTAGCAAGGGGATGAAAGTAGATGTCAGAAAGAAAAGTATTTTTAACTAAAGAAGAGTTAATAGAAAAATATAATCTTAATGAGGAGGAGCAAGTATATTTGCTTCCCCTGTTAATGGAGGCGGAGGAAACTGTCAGAAGACAGGTTGCAGGCACGATTTAATAATGGGACAAGAGCACTTACCCTAGCTGGTTGGGGTTAGTGCTTTTTTTATGGGGAAGTGCCTGTAGGTGAAATAGAAAAAGGAAGCAGCAGTTATCAGCTTCCTTTTTCTACTTTATATTTTTATTCCAGTTGAAAAATCTGACAGGGGGTATCTTTGCCGCTGTTTGCCAAAGCACTTTTTACGGCAGCTTCCAACCCGCCGCAGCAGGGAACCGTCATGCGTACCACTGTGACGCTGTTAATATTATTTTCTTTAAGAATAGCCGTTAGCTTTTCACTGTAATCAACCATATCCAGTTTGGGGCAGCCAACGAGTGTAATGCGGTTGCGCATAAATCTGCTGTGAAAGTCGCCGCAGGCAAAAGCTGTGCAATCTGCTGCCACCAGAAGGTCTGCCCTATCAAAGAAAGCTGCTTTAACTGGAACAAGTTTTATTTGTACAGGCCATTGCCGCAGCTCACTGGCGGTCGTTTGTGTTACTTTCACCACGGTAGTTTCCATTGTGTCGACTTGATCTGTGCAGCATCCAGCTTGACAGGGAGACGACTGGGCTTTTTTTTGTGCCAGATGAGCCAACACGGCTTGCTCATCATAAGGGGCGGCTTCACGCATTTCGAAACTAATGGCATTTAAGGGACAGGCCGGTAGGCAGTCCCCCAAGCCGTCGCAATAATCGTCTCGTATCAGTTTGGCTTTGCCGTCAATAATGGCAATGGCACCTTCATGACAGGCCTCGGCGCAAAGCCCGCAACCATTACATTTTTCTTCATCAATCTTAATTATTTTTCTAATTACCATGCAAAGTCACTCCGCTTACTTTTTATTTTATTTTAAGAAACAAAGTTTGTAATTGACTAACCATAGTTATTATAATATAGTAAAACTATAAAATATGTTGTAAAAACAACAAAGGAGGTATGAATATGAAAGATATTTTGCCGGCAATTAAAAAGTCGCCACTTTTTTACGGCATAGATGAAAATGAACTTTTATCAATGTTGGCTTGTTTATCTGCCATTAGAAAATCATACGACAAAAATGAATATATTTACCGGGCGGGGGAAGCGGTGACCACCGTTGGCATTGTCTGCTGCGGCAGTGTGCAGGTCATAAAAGAAGACTTTTGGGGTAATCGTGCCATTATATCGCAATTAACAACGGGTGATTCTTTTGGGGAGGCTTTTTCCTGCGCTCAGGTTGGCCTGATTTCCGTAAGTGTAGTGGCTGCGGAGCAAGCAGAAGTATTGCTGTTGGATTACAAAAAAATTATTACAACTTGCTCATCTAACTGTACATTTCACAGCCATCTAATTCAAAACATGTTAAAAATACTGGCCAATAAAAATATTGAGCTGACGCAGAAGGTAGAACATATGTCTAAACGGACCACCAGAGAAAAACTGCTTTCATACTTATCGGCAGAAGCCATGAAAAGGGGCAGTAATGTTTTTGAAATACCATTTAACCGTCAGGAATTAGCTGATTATCTTTCTGTAGACCGCAGCGCCATGTGTAATGAGTTAAGTAAGCTGCGGGCCGAAGGTTTACTTTCCTATAAACGCAATCATTTTGAATTAACCTTTTAATGTTAATTGCAAAGATGGATAGATAGTAATACAATAGAAAAGGATTGAGGGCATATTTTTTGTTATTATGTTAACGAAAGAGGACTAATCGATGAAATATAAATTTTTTGGTATACCGCTGCATTATGGGGCTGATTCCATTGGCATAAACTATGGTATCGATGAATTAAAAAAAGAACTGCAGAAAGAGAATGCTGATGTAATTGAAAAAGTAGAGGTGGCCAATGAACGGGAAAATTGCCACCTTAAATATATTAAATATTTAAATTCCATTACTAAAAGCTGTAACATACTGGCTGAGAAAGTAAATCAGGCCGTAAAAAATGGCCTGATTCCCGTTATTATTGGCGGAGATCACAGCATTGCCATGGGTAGTATTTCCGGCGTGGCCAAGGAAAAAGAGATAGGGGTTATTTGGGTAGATGCGCATGGCGATATGAATACACATGAAACAACGGTAACCGGAAATATTCACGGCATGCCTTTGGCGGCTCTGCAGGGGTATGGCCATGAGAAATTGGTAAATATTTTTTACCGCGGTGCTAAAATTAAAACCAGTAATGTGGTGATTTTTGGTGCCAGAAATTTGGATTATCGTGAAAAACTATTTATTGAGCAGTTGGGGCTTAAAATAGTATATTATCGTGATATTGTAGAAAATGGTTTCAAGCAGGAATTGAGACGGTCTGTTAATTATTTGCTGGAAAGGGTAAATGAGATCCATTTAAGTTTTGATCTTGATGTAATTGATCCGGATTTACTGCCCGGTGTCAGCATTCCCGTTGAGGAAGGGATAACAGTGGAGGAGGCTGACTATCTTTTTGATTTCTTTATCCAAAACAAATTATTAAGTTCAGTGGATATTGTGGAGTATAATCCAATGTTTGACCAAAACAACGTAACAAGGGATTTTGTTATTCATCTACTGAAAAAATTCAAATAAAAAATGGCCTTTTGGCCATTTTTTTATTCCATTCCGGCTACCCTTTTTCCTAGGGGTTCAAACAGCAAGCCCTTATCAATGTAAGGTCTTAATTGGTTTAGCTGCTCCAGAGCAATTTTGGCTCCGTAATCCATACCCTGGCAGCCGGCCAAAAGCATTATATCACCTTTTCCCATCAGGGAGAGGGCATGGGCAATGGCATCCGGCAATTCCGGATATAAGTAGACTTTGATGCCCGCCTTCTCCATAACTTGCTGAAAGGCAGTTAATTCCTCTTCTTGTACCATGTCTTTTTCAGTTACATGAGAGTGGCTTAAGGTGGCAATAATCTCTTTAAGCCCTAGTTTTGGCGCCCAGGCGGCAATTGTTTCTGCGCTTTCCCTGTTGACCGTCGGCCCCCGACTGCCTCGGATAGCATAGACAAGGGCAAGTTTGCGGTAATCCATCATTTGCAAAGTTTTTAAAGTAACATCTATATTACCGCTGTTGGCAAAATGATCATCAATGATTTTAAAGTCATCTTCAAAGATAATCTCAAAACGCCTCTCCACACCGGTGAATGTTAAAAGGCTTTTTTGAATAATGGGGATGGGTACACCGCAGAGCAGCCCAACCATAATTGCCACCATTGCATTATAAACAGAATGAAAACCGGGAGTATAAAGTGCAATATCAAATTCCTGTGGTGAATATGTTATTTCTCCCACCTGGAATTCTTTTTTTATTTCAACGGTAAATTTGGCTCTGCCGGTTGAAAGATCTACATTTTTACAATGTAGAGTGCCTTCTGTATTCTTAACGCCATATGTTAGCACCCGGGCTTTTGTTTTTTCCACCAAAGAGGCTGCATAGGGGCAGTCCAAATTGAGAATCGCCCACTGATGCGGTTCGGCGTTTTTAATCAATTTAGATTTATGCTTAAAGTAGTTTGCAAATGATCCGTGGAGATCAATATGTTCACGACTCACATTATTGAGGGCCACAATATCGAAAGCCACATTATCAACTCTGTGCAGTTCCAAGGCGGAAGAAGAAACTTCCATACAAACATGGGATACTTGCTGTTTTTTCATTTGGGCCAAATGATACTGCAAATCTAACGACTCGGGAGTCGTCAGCTGCGAAGGTTCGTAATAATCTCCATATTTTACAACTACTGTCCCAATGAGCCCTGTTTTTAAACCATAGTTTTCCAGTATGGCATTAGTCATAAAAGAAGTAGTGGTTTTTCCGTTGGTGGCCGTTAGGCCAATAACTTTCATGTCTTGAGATGGGCTCCCATAAAATTTATTACTTAAGGCAGCTAAAGCCTGACGGCTGTTGGCAACGCGAATTTGGGGGATATCCCAGCCGACTTGGTAATCTTCCACCACAAGTGCGACTGCTCCGTTTGCTACGGCATTTAAAATATATTTATGGCCGTCGGTTTTATAGCCTTTTATGCAGACAAAAATATCGCCTGGGGTTACATTTTTGGAGTTATAAGCAATGCCTTTAATTTCTATGTCTTTAAGATGCCATGTTTCAAGGACAGGGATAGCTTGTAGTAATTCAAAAAGTGTTATCATTTTTTCTCCTTCCAGCCTTATAGCGTGTAAAAATATTTTAGGGCTTGTCCTGCCTGCAGGCAGCCTGCGGCAAGCTCTACTAAAGAGTACTGCGTTTTTCATTATAATAGAACTAATTACCGGATTCAAGTTAATGCCATTATTCTTTTTTCTGCCCGGCCTCACTAAAAAATCCGGGGAAATTACCCGGATACTTTGCAGCTATAAATTATTTTATATTTTCAACAAACTGGATGCTGAGGCCATTGGGATCTTTAATAAAGAAAAATTTGACGCTGGGATTGGGCGAAACAGGTCCACTATGTACTTTTAATCCTTTGTCAGTGATGAATTTAATCATTTCATCTACCGATTCTACTTCAAAACCAAGGGAAATTCCTTCAAACTGCTGTGGACTTTGATTATCTTCCTCATACAGCAATTCTATTTCGGTTTCTCCGGCCCCAACAAAAGCAATTTCTGTTTTTGGCCCCGCTTTAAACCTTCTGTTAAGGGAAAGACCTACTATCTCTCGGTAAAACTTTAGCGATTCCTCTAAATTTTTAACCCTTATGGTGCACCAACAGAATTTCACTTTATCACCTTCCTTTGTTTTAGTATGCTTCTTTATTCCTGCCGGGATGACTGTGCTTTTTCATCTCCGGCCGGACTTGCTTTGCCTCTGGCCAAAGAGGCAAAGATGCCGGCGACGCATAATATGGTCATAATAACAAAGGTGGCTTTAAAGCCGGTTAGAAATCTAGCTAGGTTGTGAGTGCCTATTTGTTTGCCGCCAACGTACAGCACCATCACCAAGGATGCTATTCCCATACTTAAGCTTTGCCCCAATGTGCGGGAAGCACCCAGAATGCCTGATGCGATCCCATAATTTTTTCTTTCCACGGAGCTCATGACGGCATTGGTGTTGGGAGAAGAAAAGAGAGCAAAACCAAAGCCCAGGACCAACAAACTTCCCACTATTAAAGGTATGGGGGTATTGGCATTGAAAAAGGTAAAGGAAAGGAGACTTATCCCCGTAATAGTCATGCCTAAAGAAGCAACTTTTTGTGGAGCTATCCGGTCGGAAGCTTTACCTGCCATGGGAGAGAAAAGCGCCATCATGATAGGTTGGGCAATCATGATTAAACCTGCTTGAGAAGGATCAAGTCCTTTTATATATTGTAAGTAGAGACTAAAGAGATAACTAACGGCAGAGGTGGCACTGTAATGAATTAGGGCCGCCAAGGATGAAAAGCTGAAAAGTCTATTATGAAGAAGAATGGAAATATCTAAAATTGGGTCTTCAATTTTCCTTTCAAATATGACAAAGACAAGGGCAGCCAAAAGACCAACTGCCATCAAAGCAATGCCCCAAGCAGTATGGATGACGGAAAATCCCCAAACTATTCCTACCAGGGCGATGCCGTAAATCAACGCTCCCCGATAATCAAAGGATTCACCGGGTGCCCCTGCCCATTCTTCTTTAATGGCTAACAGCAAAACAAGCAAGACAATACTAATGGGTATGGTGCTAAAAAATACACTGCGCCAGCCAAAATTAGCGGTCAAAAGTCCTCCCAGATAAGGACCGGTGGAAAGGCCGATATATGTCATGGCGACATTTAAGCCCAATACTTTACCTCGCTCATCTGATGGATAAGCTGAAGTCAAAATGGAAACGGAATTGACGGCAGCGACGGAACTGCCCATGCCTTGCAATATCCGACCGATTATCAGCATGGCAGGATTGATGGCAAAGCCACAGAGGGCGGAAACTGCTATGAGCACCGCAACGCCCCAGATCATTGTCTTTTTACGTCCTAAAATATCGGCGGCCCTGCCGAAGGGCAGGGTGAAAACCGCTGTAGACAGGGTATAGGATAATGCTACCCAATTTAATGCCACAGTACTCATGCCAAGTTCTTTGCTGATGGAAGGCAAAGCCACATTGACAGAGGATGACATGAAAGGTGTAATGAACGCTCCTAAAGCGGTTATTAAGAGCACTATTCTTTTGGTGAGATTATTTTGCAAATGATTTGCCCCTCCCATATTTAAAAGATAAAAAAATATCAATCTTACTTATATTATAACTTTACCTTTTTCCGGATTACAAGTATAATAGCGGTATATTTCATTAGGCTGTTTATTGTTTGCAATATGGTAATAATAATTATGAATCCTCTGCTTGAAAGCAAGCAGAGGAAAAAACAAAAAATTGCCAGTTATATTGACGGCAGAGAAAATGCAAGATACAATATTTTGGGGGTGAAAAAGTGAGCCAACAGGAAATAAAAATTACCAAAGACATGACCATTGCCCAAGTGCTGCGTTTAAAACCTGAGACATTGAAAGTTTTCATGGCTGCAGGTATGCACTGCATCGGGTGTGGTGCTGCAACTGGGGAAAGTGTAGCCCAGGCAGCCATGGTTCATGGCATTGATGTAGATAAGTTGCTTGCAGATTTAAATAGTGTTTAAAAAAACCGCCTTGGCGGTTTTTTTATTGCAAGAGCTAAGAAGTCGGATGTATGAATAAACCGTTTTCTTCTAAAACTAATAACAGTAGAGTAATGGAGAGGTACTAATGACGCGAAGTATAGAAAGTATCAAAAGGCAGGAAAAACAATTGCGGGAAAAGCTGCTGCTTAGAACTTATGACTTATTGGATAAATTACTGGCAGATGTCCCTACAAGTACTCTTCTCTTTGTTGGGGAAATGCCGATAAAAGTTATTTGTGGGGCGGACGGAAAAAAATCCTTGCTGATTAATGATCGCCCTCTTTCGTCAGCTGAGGATTGCGAATGGGTAATTGAAAATTTTAATCAGATTAAACAGGCTGTTGATGAATTGGTAAATCCAGAAGCAGAAGAAATCTTAAAGGTGATTGAAAAAACAGAGGGCTTAATTCAAAGAATCGATGAATTGACACAAAGTCTTAATTAAACTGATTTGTAGCGGCTTATGTTTCTAAGTCGCTTTTTTATTGCAGGGAGGAAAGCCGTTTTATTTTATAAGGCGACAAAAGTTACATTAGTTTATAATAAATCTTCACAGTTTAGCTGGTTGTTGCAGAAAAGTTCCAGGATTCTAATAGAGGTAAGGATATATTCCCGCGTGTAGGGGTTATCAAGGGAATAGTTTAAATTATCTATGATTTTATTAATTCTCTATATAAAAGTGTGTTGCGATGAATAAATAAGTTTTCAGATGCTTTAAGTAAAGAACGTTCGCAGCGGAGATACTCTTTTAATGTCTGTAGCTCATAGCTTTCAGATTCCTTTTCTTTTTTCCACAATTCAATGACATCAGGGTGGCAAGCACAAAGCTTTTCCTCTATCGAGTTAGATTCAAGGACATAATCAAGAGCATATCTATAAAAGATAAAGAATTTTGCCTCTGGCTTTCTTTTTTGTCCTTTTTTTATGGCATATATCGCCTGTTTTACATATGTACGGAGGTTTTTTAAGCCTGTAAATTGGAGACTGGCACCAAAGAGGACGTTTATTTTAGAAAGATATGTCGTTTTAATTCCATCAATACTTTTTTTGTATAATACCTTATTTTCATTAAACAGCAATACTATATAGTCATTAATT
>JAAZIQ010000009.1 GCA_012800795.1 Bacillota bacterium | reverse complement strand
GAATTACATCCATGAGGAACCTCCGCCTCCTTTTAGGGGGTATTCATTCTGCTAGAATGTGAGGTTCCTCTTTCTATTTTAAATAGATTTTTCCTTCAAAAACCTATAGTAATTTTACACTAACTGTGGGTTTTACTTTAGATTAATTATTGGCATTTTTTTGCCGTCGTTTAATTTTATAGGGCTCTATATGGGCTATAAGCTGTACATTTTTATTCAGTTCATATTTTATTTTATCTTCAATTTGATGGATTAATTCATGGGATTCCTCGACACTTAAGCTGGGTTCTGTCATTATATGCATATCAATATGTAAGTCATTGCTGCTGCCCCGGCTGCGAATCTTGTGAACGTCTTTAACTTCTGCAAAGCTCAATACAATTTCTTTTATTTTATTTGCATCAACTGCCACCCTATCAACAAGAATGTCGCTGTTAGCAGTAAAAATTTCATATGCCGTATGAATAATAAAGCCTGCAACAATAAATGAGAGCAAAGGGTCGACAATGGGCGGCAAGCCCAATTTTATACCTATTAGAGCAGCCAGCACTCCAATGGATATAAAAATATCGCTTCTTGTATGCATAGAATCTGAAATTAAAATCTGGCTGTTAAGTTTTTTCCCTGCTTTATACTCAAAGCTGCTGACAAAAATATTTACGATTAAAGTAAACAGTAATACCAGAAGACTTTCCAGTGTTATGTCAGGCAGGACAGGATCAAAAATTCTTTTTGCCGCATCTAAAATAATTTTGCCGCTCAACATAAATAGCATACCGGCTATAAATAATCCCGCCAGCATTTCGAATTTTCCATGTCCGTATGGATGATCTTCATCAATTGGTTTAGAAGCAAAGTGGACGCCAATGAGAGCAACGATATTGGAAGAGCCGTCTGTAAATGAATGGAATCCGTCCGCAATCATGCTGCTGCTGTTGATAATGGAACCAACAATGACTTTTAATACTGCAACGGCAGTATTGGCAAAGAGAATTATCCAGAGTATTTTTTTTACCTTCTTGAAATTGACGGGCAATAACTTCACCTGCCTTAAGCGATATTCTATCGCTTACATAAAAGTAATCTGTGAAACTGTATAGTTCCACAGATTCTGCCTGCCGACGTTGCTGATATATGGTATTGTCTGACTTCTTTGAGTTTATAATCAGTATATTCTAAATACATGATATATGTCAAATAAAAACTGCGTAGGGATTTTTTTGCTAATTTTTGTTTAAATTAGTGCAATTTTTTTAATTTCAGCTATAATTACTGTATATTTATTCTAATTGATAGATTTAACTACTGGGGTGTTTACCGTGCGCAAACTGGATGTGGCACAATTGACGCAGGCAGTTGCAGAGATGGTGCAAAAAGTTAATTATGAGCTTGATCCAAATGTACTTGGCTCCTTACGGCAAGCGTCAGCCATAGAGGAGTCGCCATACGGCAAAGATGTATTGGAACAACTATTACAAAATGCAGAGATAGCTAAGACAGAACAAGTCCCTATTTGCCAGGATACGGGTTTTACAGTCATCTTTTTGGAGCTTGGACAGGAAGTATATTTGACGGGCGGAGATGCCAATGAGGCACTTCAGGAAGGAGTGCGGCTCGGATATAAGTCCGGCTATTTGCGGCCATCCATTGTGGCGGATCCCTTACGAAGAGTTAATACCAATGACAATACCCCGGCTGTCATTCATTGGCAGCTGGTGCCGGGTAATAATGTGCGGATAACCGTTATGGCTAAGGGAGGCGGCAGCGAAAATGCCAGTGCCGTGAAAATGTTAAAACCGGCTGATGGAGCAGCAGGAGTTATGGATTTTGTGGTGGAGACGGTCAGTCAAGCAGGCGGAAATGCTTGCCCACCCATGCTTATCGGTGTGGGAATTGGCGGCACCATGGAAAAAGCAGCTGCTTTGGCCAAAAAAGCATTAATGCGTCCGTTGGGGCAACCCCATCCTGATGATTACTACAGCAGCATGGAACGGAAGCTGCTGGAACGTCTAAATAGGCTAGGCATTGGGCCGGCAGGACTAGGAGGTAAAATAACGGTTTTAGCAGTACAGATTGAAACATTTCCTACTCATATTGCCGGCTTGCCGGTGGCAGTCAATCTCAACTGTCATGCGGCGCGCCATTTGACTAGGGTGCTCTAGGGGGTGAATGCTGAAGATGACGGAAATTAAGCTTTCAGTACCGCTTACTACGGCTGATGTGCTGCGTTTAAAAGTAGGAGATCGGCTTTTGCTTTCCGGTGTTGTTTATACTGCGCGTGATGCGGCTCATAAAAAATTAGCACAACTGCTGCTGCAAGGTGAAAAGCTGCCCATTCAACTGGCGGGGCAGATTATTTATTATGCAGGTCCTGCACCGGCCCGGCCAGGGAGGGTAATAGGTCCGATTGGGCCTACCACCAGCGGGAGGATGGATGTTTATACACCAATGCTGTTAGAACAAGGGTTAAAAGCTTGTATTGGTAAAGGGGCCAGAAGCATGGAAGTAAGGGAAGCCTTATGCAAATACAAAGCTGTTTATTTGGGGGCTACCGGTGGAGCGGCGGCGTTGCTGGCTCAAACTGTACAGCAGGCAGAAGTGGTTGCTTATCCGGAGTTGGGACCGGAAGCAATTTATCGTTTAACGGTAAAAGATTTTCCGGTTATAGTCATTAATGATGCTTTTGGTAACGATTTATACGAAATAGGTCGAGAAATGTATAGCTGCCAAACAGCTTTAAAGTGAGGAGTGAGATAATGAATGATAAATTGAAATTGGCACAAAAACCGGCTGAGGATGCTTTACGACTCCATCCTTTTTACCGGGGTAAAATCGAAGTCAGCGTTAAATGCCGCGTTAAGTCTTTACAAGATTTTGCTGTCTGGTATTCTCCCGGTGTGGCTGCTCCTTGTAAAGCTATATCTTTAGATAAAAAGCTTGTTTATGAATATACAAATAAAGGAAATTTTGTAGCGGTTGTTTCTGACGGTTCCAGGGTATTGGGTCTGGGAGATATAGGTCCGGAGGCAGCGCTGCCGGTCATGGAAGGGAAAGCCCTTCTTTTTAAATATCTAGGCGGTGTCGATGCTTTCCCAATTTGTGTGGATACAAAGGCCCCGGATAAATTTGTTGAATTTGTCAAAATGCTGCAGCCGTCTTTTGGTGGCATAAATTTAGAGGATATTGCCAGCCCTAAATGCTTTTATATACTAGAGCGGTTGCGCGCGGAATGCAATATTCCTGTCTGGCATGATGATCAACAGGGCACAGCTACTGTGGTGCTGGCCGGTCTAATTAACGCTCTGCGCTATGTAAGAAAAGAGCTAAAAGACGTAAAAATAGCAGTGATAGGAGCAGGTGCCGCCAATGTCTGCATCACCAATTTAATTATAGCGGCCGGCGCTGATCCTGGAAATATTTGCGTTGTTGACAGCCGGGGCATATTAAACCGCCAAAGAGCGGCAGTCTTAAAAGGGCAAAATCCGCAAAAATACCAACTTGCCTTAAAAACAAATGCCCAAAATCGTCAAGGCGGAATAGCAGAAGCGATGCAGGGAAGTGATGTGGTGATTGCTCTCTCTCAGCCTGGTCCCGGTGTTATTAAGCCAGAGTGGATTAAAAAAATGGCACCAGATCCTATTTGTTTTTTTTGTGCGAATCCGACACCCGAAATGTGGCCCTGGGAAGCCAAGGAGGCGGGAGCAGCAATTGTGGCTACAGGACGCTCAGATTTCTCGAATCAGATTAATAATTCCATCTGTTTTCCCGGGATTTTCCGAGGTGTGCTGGATGTACAGGCTACCGCCATAACTGATGAAATGTGTTTAGCCGCTGCTTATACAATTGCCGCTGTGGGGGCAGAAGGAGGAATATATCCTGAACAATTGCTGCCCACGATGGATAATCCTGATGTTTTTATTCGCCAAGCCGTTAGTGTGGGGCTGAAAGCCATGGAGTTAGGCGTGGCGCGTCTTAGCTGTACAAAGGAAGAACTGGAGGCAAAAGCTGCAGAAGCCATAACTCGTGCACAACGCACAACCCAGTTGTTAATGGAAGAAGGGATAATTTTACCTGCACCATATTAAAGAAAATGTAATACTTTCGTAAGTAACAATAATCCTCCATAAATTATAATTATGGTATTAACTGCTGGCATCATTTCTCTTGTACAGTCTGTTTGTTGTCACAATAAAGAACAATTAAGGAGGGCCTGTTTATTTGCCGGAATTAAATAATGGGGAGGTTGACATGATGGGAAGAACTACCAAGCCTCGGCAGGTTTTTCATCCTACAGAGGATTTTCAGCAAAAAGCATTATTAAAAAGTCGCGCCGAATATGAAGCCATGTACGACCGCTCCATTAAAGCTCCGGAAGGCTTTTGGGCTGAGATGGCTGCACAACTGGATTGGTATCAAAAGTGGGAGCGAGTCATGGATTATGATTTTGTTAATGCTCAAATAACCTGGTTCCGGGGCGGGAAGATTAATGTTTCTTACAATTGTTTGGATCGGCATGTAAAAACGGCCCGCAAGAACAAAGCAGTCATTATTTGGGAAGGTGACGGAGGAGAAAGCATAATTTATACCTACCAACAGCTGCACAGGGAAGTAAATCGCTTTGCCAATGTTCTCAAAAAGAAGGGTGTAAGCAAAGGGGATCGTGTAGCAATTTATTTACCGATGATTCCCCAATTAGCTATTGCCATGCTGGCATGTGCACGCATTGGTGCGGTACACGGTGTTGTTTTTGGCGGTTTTAGTGCAGATGCCTTACGGGAGAGAATTAATGACAGCCAATGCAAAGTGTTAATTACTGCTGACGCAGGTATTCGGGGAGGTAAGATAACTCCACTGAAAGAATCTGCGGATCAGGCCTTAACCGCCTGTCCCAGTATTGAACACGTAATAGTTTGCCGCCGTACCGGTGTTAAAGTTAATATGGTTGCCGGGCGTGACAGCTGGTGGGAAGAGGAAATGCAATCCTCAGAGGTATGCAATTATTGTGAACCGGCTGTGATGGATGCAGAAGATCCTCTTTTTATTCTCTATACCAGCGGCAGCACCGGTAAACCAAAGGGAGTAGTGCATACGACTGGGGGCTATCTTACTTATGTCGCCACGACTTACCGCTATATTTTTGATATAAAAGAATCGGATACTTACTGGTGTACTGCTGATATTGGCTGGATAACCGGACACAGTTATATTGTTTACGGTCCTCTGGCATTAGGTGCAACCACAATTATGTTTGAAGGTGTACCTAATTATCCGCAGCCGGATCGTTTCTGGCAGATCGTGGAAAAATATCAGGTTAGCATTTTTTATACTGCACCCACAGCTCTCCGCGCTATGATGCGCGATGGTGAAGAATGGCCCCAAAAACATGATTTAAGCAGCCTGCGCTTGCTTGGTTCCGTTGGCGAACCTATAAATCCGGAAACATGGCTTTGGTATCATCGTGTAATTGGCCAAGAGCGCTGCCCCATTGTTGATACCTGGTGGCAGACAGAGACGGGAGGCATTCTCATCTCTCCTCTGCCCGGCGCCATGGCAACGAAGCCTGGATCAGCAGCTTTACCCTTTTTCGGTATTGAACCGTTGATTATCCGACAGGACGGAAGTGAGGCCGATGTTAACGAAGAAGGATATTTGGTGATGAAACGCGCCTGGCCCGGCATCATGCGTACTGTATACGGGGACCATGAGCGCTTTAAAAACACATATTTTTCCCAATATCCCGGCTATTATTTTACAGGTGATGGTGCCTACAAAGATGAGGATGGATATTTCTGGTTAACAGGTAGAGTAGATGATATCATTAATGTTTCGGGGCACCGGATTGGTACGGCAGAAGTGGAAAATGCTCTGGTGTCCCATGAAGCAGTGGTCGAAGCTGCTGTGGTAGGTTATCCTCATCCGGTCAAAGGGGAAGGTATTTATGCTTATGTTATTTTGAAGCAGAATTATACCGCCAGTGAGGAATTGCAAAATGCTTTAGTTAAGCTGGTACGGGAAACGATCGGACCCATAGCCAAGCCGGATAAAATTCAATTTTGTCAAGGGCTGCCTAAAACCCGTAGTGGTAAGATTATGAGGCGGATTTTGCGTAAAATTGCCTGCGGTGAAAGAGATAACCTTGGCGATATTTCAACGCTTGCTGAACCGGAAACGATAAAAAGGCTGCTTGAAGAAAGCGTTGGTTAAATAATATTATTTGCCCGTGGCTGCTGCCACGGGCTTTCCTTTAATTTATTTATAAAGCTTTTACAATAATTTTTTAGCAAATTGCTGCCATAGAAGTGATCAAGGAATGGAAATCTGATGAAGAAAATGATAAGATAATGCAGGATAAATTTATGGAGGGAAATATGAGACTACCTAAATGGGTTCTCCGGCGTTTCTATCGCGCCATAGTGGAATTTAAGCTTTTAGAGCCGGACGACCGTGTCTTGGTCGGACTTTCCGGAGGAAAGGATTCATCTTTCCTGCTGGCAAGTTTGAAACTGCTACAGGAACATATGCCCTTTTCTTTTACCGTGGCTGCCCTGCATATAGATCAAGGTTTCCCGGATGCAGTTGATTTATCGCCACTAAAAAAATTTTGTACGGAATTGGATGTGCCGCTGACAATATTGTCAACTTCCATCTATCAAATGGCTTTCACTGATACCGGGGAAAAACCTTGCGCCCGTTGTGCCTATTTTAGAAGGGGATTTATTCATAATTTTGCCCGTGAGCATAAATATAATAAGGTAGCTTTTGCTCATCATTTGGATGATGCCGTAGAAACATTTTTAATGTCACAATTATATGCAGGACAGTTAAAAACATTTCAGCCTAAAAGCTATTTAAGCCGTACCGGAGTAACAATTATTCGGCCTTTAATTTATTTTCGGGAAAAAGAAATAAAACAAGCCCAAAAATTTTTATCCTATGAACCTATCAATACACCCTGTCCTTATGCTGAACACTCCATGCGGGCAGAAGTAAAGGCCTTGATTCAAGGATTAGAGCGGAAAAACGATCGTATCTTTGATAATTTGGTTGCTGCCATGCGCGGTGGGTCAGAACAGAATTTTTGGCCTGCACCACTTAGTAAAGAAGAGTTTAAAGTTTTGATGTCTGACTTCTGGCACGAGAAAAGGAGAATAGGGGGGAAAGAGCATGACATACAGGGAACTTGCTCCTCATGAATTGCGTCTAGTGTGTGATCCTGAGCAGTTTGAATTTGATACTACTGAAAATGTACCGCCCTTGGAAGGTATTATTGGGCAGGAAAGAGCCGTACGTGCTATGGAGTTTGGGTTAGCTATAAAAAGATATGGCTATAATATTTTTATGACAGGACCGACAGGTACCGGCAAAAGTTCCTACGCACAGGCTTTAGCTGAAGAAATTGCTGCCAGGGAAGAAGTTCCTGATGATTGGTGCTATGTTTACAACTTTGAAGATCCCAGCCGTCCTGTCGCTTTACGCCTGCCTGCGGGGAAGGGATCACAATTTGCCAAGGATATGGAAGAGTTGGTGGAGGCATTAAAAGTTGAAATTCCTAAAGCATTTGATGCAGACGATTACGAAAGACAAAAAGCGGAAATCTATCGTGCCTTTCAGGAAGTCAGATCTCAACTTTTTGAGGAATTAACCACAAAGGCGGAAGAAATGGGCTTTGTTCTGAAAAGATCCGGTTCCGGCTTTGTCAGCGTGCCTATAGTGGATGGCGAGGAATTGTCGTCGGAGGATATTGATAAGCTGCCTGAAGAGTTAAAAGAAGAATTGGAGAAGAAGTCCAGTGAGCTGCAGTTTAATGCGCTGCATGTAATGCGGCGTATTCAGTCAGCAGAAAGAGAAATGAAGGAAAAAGTCAAGGAACTGGAAAATAGAATAGGCCTCTTTGCAGTAGGTTATTTAATTGACGAATTAAAGGAAAGATACAGCCAAGAAGAGGCTGTTGTTAATTATCTGCAGGCCGTGCAAAAGGATATTTTAGAGAATTTAGATGATTTTCGCCAAACGGAAGAGGAAGGCATGCCTCTGCCTTGGATGCGCCGTAGGGAAGAGGCAGGTTTTAAATATCAAGTCAATGTAGTTGTCGACAACAAAGATACTACCGGTGCCCCCGTTATAATTGAAACAAATCCTACTTACTATAATTTGATTGGGCGGGTAGAGTATGAGAATAAACTGGGCATGGTTACTACTGATTACACCATGATTAAAGCCGGTTCTTTGCTAAAGGCCAATGGGGGCTACCTTATAGTCCAGGCCAGGGATGTACTGTCTAACCCTGGTGCCTGGGATGGCTTAAAACGTGTACTTAAAACCAGGGAGGCTTGCCTGGAGAATTTGGGTGAACAATTTTCCTTGTTGGCCATGTCAACCTTAAAGCCACAGGCTATTCCCATTAATGTTAAAGTTGTTTTAGTTGGCAGCCCGTATCTTTATCAACTTCTTTACCACTATGACGAGGATTTTCGGAAATTATTTAAAATAAAGGCTGATTTCGATATAGAAATGGATGCCAAGCCTGAAAGAATGAGGCAAATGGCTGCCTTTATTTCCAGCCATTCCCATAGGGAGGGCGTGCGTCCCTTTACACGTGCAGCCGTGGCTCGACTAGTTGAGTATAGTGCCCGTTTGGCGGAACACCAACATAAGTTAAGCACACGCTTTAATGAGATCGCCGAAATTATATATGAAGCCGATGCCTGGGCAGCTTTAAAGGGAGAAAAGCTTGTGGATGGTGAGCATGTTAAACGGGCAATTGAAGAAAAGGTTTACCGCTCTGATAAGTATGAGCAAAAATTACAAGAATTAATTGCAGAAGGCTCAATACTGTTATCGCTTGATGGTGCAAAAGTGGGTCAAATCAACGGCCTCTCTGTTTTAAATAGTGGCGATTATGTTTTTGGTCGTCCCTCCCGTGTAACGGCGGTTACTTTTTTAGGACGTGAAGGCATTATTAATATCGAACGCGAAACTAAAATGAGCGGACGCATCCATGACAAAGGCTTGTTGATTCTTTCAGGTTATTTGGCGGCGAAATTTGCGCAAAAAATACCGCTTTCCCTTTCAGCCAGCATTACTTTTGAACAATTATACGGTGAAATTGATGGAGATAGTGCTTCCAGTACGGAGCTGTATGCCATTTTATCCAGCTTGGCAGAGCTGCCGCTGCGGCAGGATATTGCTGTTACCGGTTCCGTTAACCAGTACGGGGAAATTCAGCCCATTGGCGGTGTCACTCAGAAGGTAGAAGGATTTTATAAAGTTTGCAAGCTGTATGGGTTAACCGGCAAACAGGGCGTAATAATTCCCGTACAGAATATTAAAAATCTTAACCTACAGGATGAAGTTATTGAGGCTGTCAGGGATGGTAAGTTTCATATTTATGCCATCTCCACCATAGAGGAAGGGATAGAAATATTGACGGGAGTGCCGGCCGGTTCTCCGGATCAAGATGGAAACTATCCTCCCGATACTGTTTTTGGCCGTGTTGCTGCTAAACTGGAAGAATATAATAAATTGCTGCAGCTGGCTAGGGGCGATGAAGGTGATGAAGAATAGCTGCAATGAGAGCAGAAAGTCGTTGGCAGGACTGTCATTTTTGCAAGTAACTGTTGATGAATTTATTAATAAGCAAGACCAATATCAATTGATTGATGTTCGTTCACCTACAGAGTATAAGCAGGCACATATCCCCGGTGCCGTAAATGTACCATTGTTGAATGACGAGGAGAGGGTTATAGTTGGAACCGTTTATAGAAATGAGGGGGCCGACCGTGCTAAACAGGTCGGTCTTTCCCTCGTTGCTCCTCGTTTACCACAGATAGTTGCTCAAATTCTGCAGCATGCCGAAAAGAAAGAGCTAGTAGTTTATTGTTGGCGTGGAGGCATGCGCAGCCGTAGTGTCTGCCATGTCTTGGCGGCACTCAATTATTCTGCCCGGCAGTTAATAGGCGGGTATAAGGCCTTTCGGCGCTATATTCATCAATATTTAGAAACTAAAAAGTTAAATGTTCCTGTTTTTGTTTTAAATGGGCTGACTGGAGTTGGAAAGACGCGAATAATAAAGCTTTTACAGGAACATAAACTCCCCGCTTTAGATTTGGAAGGGATGGCCAATCACCGTGGTTCTGTTTTTGGTGCGGTAGGCCTTGGACAAGCCCGCAGTCAAAAAGATTTTGAAGCACTTTTGGTCATGGAGCTTATTAAATTGCAAAAGGCACAGTATTTAATTGTCGAAGGCGAGGGAAGAAAAATTGGCCCGGTTATTCTGCCTGATTTTCTTTATCAAGCCATGTCCGATGGTCCCCATATTCTTTTGGAAGCCGATCTTTCTATACGGGTGGCACGGATTGTAGAGGAATACCAGGGAAAAAGTGAACATTGTGATGAGTTGGCAGCGGCAGTGAAAAAGCTGCAGAAAAAACTGGGTCAGGAAAAAGTCAACATGCTGCTTTCTCTAATTGAACAGAAAAAGCTGCATGAGGCAGCAAAGATTCTTTGCACTGACTATTATGATCAGTATTATAGGGATTCACGTAAACAGAAGCGGGAATATGTTGCTGTCGTTAATGTTAATGATCTTGACCAAGGTGTGCTGGCGATCCAGTCTGTGATTGCAAAAAATATGTTAGAAAGATAAGGGTCCAGACGGGAAGGAGAATTAATGTATGCATGTAGTTTTAGTAGAGCCTGAAATACCGCCCAATACGGGTAATATTGCCCGTACCTGCGCCGTAACCGGTACTACTTTGCATCTTGTGGAGCCTTTGGGTTTTTCCCTCGATGAGAAACATCTAAGAAGAGCAGGGCTTGATTATTGGCATCATTTAGATTTGGTCCTTCATCCCAATCTCGAAAGCTTCCTTGCCACAATAGACGGGCAGTCATACTGGCTGCTTACCACCAAGGGAAAAAAATCTTATGCTGATGTAAGCTACAAACCAAATGATTATTTGCTTTTTGGCAAGGAAACAGCCGGACTGCCCGATTGGTTATTAGAAAAAAATCCTGAACGCTGTCTGCGGATTCCTATGGGTAAAGAAATTCGCTCATTAAATCTTTCCAACTCTGTTGCCATTGTCCTATATGAAGCTTTACGACAGCAAAGCTTTCCCGGATTAATTTAGCGGGACGCAGCTGTAATACTTGATTTTTTTTCATTAAATGATAATCTAATCATATAGCCATGGCCTCCCATGGGGGGAGGGGGGGGATAGTTTTGACCGGCCAAAAAAAAGAAGATACGTTGCGGCGTTTAAAAACGGCGGTTGGCCACTTAAAAGCCGTGGAACGTATGGTGCAGGAGGATAAGTACTGTGCCGATATACTTTTGCAGCTACAGGCGGTTATTTCTTCACTAGAAAAAGTAAGTAATATTATTCTAGAAAATCATTTGGAAACTTGTTTGCGTGCGGCTATGCGCCGTGGTGAGGAAGAAGAAGTAATAGCGGAGCTGAAGACTTTTCTTAAATACAAAAACTAAAAATTTTTGTTTTCCCGTAGAGGAGGTTTGAAAAAATGCCTAAGATAGTTAAGCTTTCTATTAGCGGTATGTCCTGCAGCCATTGTAAAATGAGAGTGGAAAAAGCTTTAGTTGCGTTAACCGGTGTTGAAAGTGCAGTCGTGGATCTTTCTGCCGGTGAGGCGGAAATTAAGTACGACCCGGGAAAAGTTAGTGAAGAAGAGCTTCGGGCTGCAGTTACAGAAGCCGGCTATGATGTTAAATAACTGATAGGGGCTATTCACTAGTTGTGGAATAGCCCCTTTGATTATGTGAGTTGCTCAAGATGTGTTTCTATGGTTTATTTTTTATTTTATTAAAAATTTTTAAACTAACAGATTTACATTTACTTTTCAGTGCCGGTAATCCACGCTCACCGTCGGCGGGCTGTTTAAAATCTTCACGAAAATAATAATGCTGCAGGATTGCTTTTAGTGTGGCGGTTACGGGGAGGGCGAGCAGGATACCAAGAAAACCAAACAGCTGACCGCCAATTAATAAACTCATAATCACGCTAAATGGCGTTAAATCAACTGCTTTACCCAAAAGGAAGGGACTTAATAAAAAGGCGTCTATAGCTTCAATTAGTACATAGAGTGCGATTATTAAGAGAGGGTGGGGCGTATTTGGTGTTAAGGCCAGAAGTACTGCCGGAATAGCGGCTAGATATGGTCCTATATAGGCTATTATATTTAGCACTCCGGCCAGTATGGCAAGCATAAAAGAAAAGGGCATGCCGAGAGTTTTTAGAGTAATGCCGACTAGGAGACCGACAGCGAAACAGCGCAGCAGATTGCCGCGTAAATATTTTCCGACTTTACAGTCGATAATTTCCAGAATCAGGTTGACTTCTTTTTGCCACTTTATTGGAAAGATACGAATAATTCCTTGTCTGATGGAGTCCATATCTTTTAGTAAATAAAAAACTAAAAAAAGTATAATTATCGTTTCTGAGAGTCTGGAAAAGATATTTCCGGAAATATTGGTAAGGGTAGCCACTGTAGATTGTAATGTGCTGGGTATGTCCTGCATTAACTGCAGTAATGTTTGTTCTAAAGTTTCATTATTTAAAAAGGTATCAAGTTGTGCAATAGCATTGGTAAAAAGAGCACGATAATCGGTGGCTAGGAAACGTGCCAGCGTACCCATCTCTAAGATAACGGTGGGAATCAATAAATAAAAGAATAATATGACAGAAAATAAAAAAAGCAAATAAACCAGTAGAACCGACAGGATGTGGGGAAAGCCTTTTTTGGTTAAAAAATTAGATAAGGGAGATAAGCTGTAAACAATTAAGACAGCCATTAAGACCAGACTAATGATCCAAGTAATTTTTTGTAAGAACAAAAAAATTAAGATGATGGCCAGCAATAAAAAAATAATGCGTACTGCTAAACGCCAATTATTGTTAAAATTGTTCACGTCATTCACTATCATCCCTCCATATCGACACCATTATAACGTTTTGCTGTGAGCTAGACAATAGAAAAGCGGTATTATTTAGAGTATAACAGGCGTATATTAAAGGGGAGGGATGCCGGTGTATATGGTGAAGTTAGTTATCAGTTGTGTTTTACTGGTGCTTGGTATGGTAATCTTGCCGCCACTAACGGGTAGCGGTGCCGGCAGCTTGGTAACACGTTTATGGTTTGCCTTTGCGCTTTTGGTATTTTCTAGCCACCACAGCTATTATCGGCAGCAGTTGTCAAAAATGCAAAATAAAGAAAAAAGTGCTGAAACTATTCGTCGGACTGCCCGTCGGCAGTTTCGTATTTCAGCAAAAATGTAACTTTTTCGGCAATAATAATTGTTTTTAAATGGAGAAGAAACTTTTTGCCGTTAACTTCAATTAGACGCTGATCCAAAAGGTGCCCTATTATCGTATGGGGCACCTTTTCTACTTCTGTACCGATAATGGCTTGGGCTAATTCAACAATCTTTTTGTGCAGTTCAATTTCCAAGAGGTTTTGCTTGGGTTCATTTAGAAAAATGACTTCAATCTCACGGACAAACAGTTTATTTTGCTGTTGCTGTACTCTTATTTTCTTCAGGCGTTCAGTTGTTTCATAAAGTTCTACTTTCAGCTTTTCCCTTTCTAAATATAGTTGGTCTATCTGCTTGCAGAGGAAAAGATTCATGAGGGCAGCACCCAAAATTACTCCCACTAGGAGTGTGGCGATCTCTTTTTTCACCTGATTTTACCGCCCGTTAAGTGTATAATGATTAAATAACCAGTGTGTGCACCGATGAAAGCAGCAAAAATTAGCAGGAGTTGTTTGATGACGGTGTTGAGCTGCAGACCTAAAAATCCTGCTTCTATGGCTCTGATTGTCTCATAAGTGCCGCCTAAACCAGTCACGAAAGCCCAGATTTTTAGTTTTTCTGCCAATTCAACCATACTGTGACCGGGAGGCTGCCCCACTAAGACATAGCCCAGGGAACCTATCAGAGAACCGCCAATAATTACGCCAAGAGCAATAAAAGCATTGTAGGTCATTGTTTCCAACAGTTTTGTCATTGTGATCCTCCTTCTATTATGTCTATGGAGGAAAAATCAGATTTAGACATTACATAACAAGGAAATTAACGCAGGGAAAAGAATCTATTTAAAGTAACGGAGAGGTGAGAAAATGAAGAAACATTCTTTTGTGCACCTGCATACACATACAGAATATTCATTGCTGGATGGTTTTTGTAAAATCAATGAAGTAGTTGTGCGGGCTGCAGAACTTGAAATGCCCGCCTTAGCCATTACTGATCATGGTGTGATGTATGGTGTAATTGATTTTTATAAAGCTGCATTAAAAGCAGGGATTAAACCCATAATTGGCTGTGAAGTTTATGTGGCACCCCGTTCTCGTTTCGATCGTGATGCACGGCGTGACCAAAGACAGTACCATTTGGTACTTTTAGCTCAAAATAACGAAGGTTACCGGAATTTAATGCAGTTAGTTACCAGGGGCTTTAGCGAAGGTTTTTATTATAAACCACGCGTTGATCATGAACTTTTAGCCCGTTATAGTCGTGGCTTGATAGCACTTTCAGGCTGCTTGGCCGGCGAGATTCCTACTGCTCTTCTGGAGCGACGGGAAGAGGATGCTTTGCAGCTTGTAAAGTTATACCAAGAAACTTTTGGGCGGGAAAATTTTTATATAGAACTACAGGACCACGGATTGCCTGAGCAAAAAACTTTAAATCCTCAGCTAATTCAATTGGCGCGCGCCACCAATGCACCGTTAGTGGTTACTAATGATGCCCACTATATCAACAAGGAAGATGCCTATCCGCATGATATTTTACTTTGCATTCAGACGGGAAAAACACTGGAAGATGAAAACCGCCTGCGTTTTTCTACTGACGAATTTTATTTAAAATCAGCGGCAGAAATGGCTGCTTTATTTCCAGAGCTGCCCGAGGCAGTGGCTAATACATTGGAAATTGCCGAGCGCTGTAATGTAACCTTCGAGTTTGGAAAAACCCATTTGCCGGTCTATGAAATACCAAAAGGATATGATGATAACGAATATTTACGGCAGATATGTATTAAAGGAGCCCAAAAACGCTATGGAGATCCACTACCTGCACATGTGCAGGAAAGACTGGATTATGAGCTAAAAGTTATTAAACAAATGGGATATGCATCTTATTTCTTAATTGTTTGGGATTTTGTTAATTATGCTCATGAAAATGATATTCTGGTCGGTCCCGGCCGCGGTTCTGCCGCCGGCAGTTTAGTGGCATACAGCCTTGGTATAACCAATATTGATCCATTAAAATATAATTTGCTTTTTGAACGTTTCCTTAACCCGGAAAGGGTTACCATGCCTGATATTGATATTGATTTCTGTTACGAAAAGCGCGAACGTGTAATAGAGTATGTCACGAAAAAATATGGTGAGGATTCTGTTTCTCAAATTATTACTTTTGGGACTATGGCTGCTAGGGCTGCTGTACGCGATGTGGGGCGTGTGCTTAATTTCCCTTATTCCGAAGTGGACAAAATAGCCAAACTAATTCCTGCAGAGTTAAATATTACGATTCAAGAGGCACTGGAAAAATCACCCGATTTAAAAGAGTTGTATGAAAATGATGAAAAAATCCGCCAACTGCTGGATTTAAGTATGGCAATAGAAGGTATGCCCCGCCATGCATCTACGCATGCTGCAGGTGTTGTTATTGCCGGCAAACCTTTGGTAGAATTTGTTCCCTTGCAAAAATCCGGCGAAAGTATGGTCGCCCAGTTCCCAATGGGCACATTGGAGGAATTGGGTTTGCTGAAAATGGACTTTTTGGGACTGCGTACATTGACTATTATGGGAGAAGCAGTGCGCCTAATCAAACAAACAACCGGAAAAGAAATAGACTTGGCCACAATCCCTTTAGACGATGAAAATACTTATGCCTTATTGTCGCAGGGAGATACTTCCGCTGTTTTTCAGCTGGAATCCAGCGGTATGCGTAGTGTTTTGCGTGAACTTAAACCTAATGTTTTTGAAGATATTATTGCAGTGGTGGCACTTTACCGTCCAGGCCCCATGGAGCAAATACCAATATTTATTAAAAGTAAGCACGGGGAAATACCCATTAAGTATCTTCACCCTGATTTGGAACCTATCCTAAAGGAAACGTACGGAATTATGGTTTATCAGGAACAAATTATGCAGGTGGCTTCTGTCATGGCAGGTTTTTCTTTGGGTGAAGCCGATCTCCTACGCCGTGCCATTGGCAAAAAGAAGTTGGAAGTATTGAACCAGCAGCGTGAAGTATTTGTCAAAGGTTGCATAACAAAAGGCCATAGTAAGGAACTGGCCAATGAATTATATGATTTAATTGTTAAATTTGCTTCCTATGGTTTTAATAAATCCCACGCAGCAGCATATGCTTTGGTGGCCTATCAAACTGCTTATTTAAAGGCAAACTATCCTACAGAGTATATGGCGGCTCAATTAACGGGCGTAATGTCCAATACGGATAAAGTGGCTGTGTATATCGCAGACTGCAAGAAAATGGGTATTACTGTTTTGCCGCCTGATATTAATGCGAGTGATGCTAATTTTACGGTTGCGGCAGACAAAGTTATTCGCTATGGTTTGGCAGCGGTAAAAAATGTTGGCAACGGTGCTGTCGATTCCATTTTGTCCAGCAGACGGGAGAAGGGAGAATTTACATCTCTGCGGGATTTTTGCTCTCGGGTTGATATGCGCAGCTGTAATAAAAAGGTAATGGAAAGTTTAATAAAATGCGGGGCTTTTGATTGTTTCGGCGCTAATCGTAACCAGCTTTTGGCTGTTTTGGATGAGACAATGGCGGCGGCACAAGCACAGCAGCGTGAAAAGCAGAATGGTCAGATCAGTATGTTTGAACTTGTGGATGAAAACCGGGAGGAATCCGCTTGGATACAACTGCATGATAATTTTCCCGATCTGCCGGAACCTACTGCGCGGGAACGTCTGACAATGGAAAAAGAAGCTTTAGGCTTATATATTAGCGGTCATCCTCTGCAGGACTATGCGGCAGTACTGAAAATATATCCCGGCTTGGTGCCGGTAAATGAATTGTTGGAACTGCCTGAGGGGCAAATAGTATCTGCGGCGGGGATGATCAGTAATCAAAAAACCATTTTTACAAAAGCCGGAAAGCCCATGTCTTTCTTTACCCTTGAGGACGAGGCCGGTAGTTTGGAAGTTGTTGTCTTTACTTCTGTCTATGAAAAAGTGAAGGATTTTTTACAAAATGATAATGTAGTAATCGTGCACGGGAAAATAGACCATAAGGAAGAAGAGGCCAAAATACTGGCGGAACAAATAACTCCTTTGCCGCGGGAAGTTCGGCAGGTAATTATAAACTGCACTTCCGGCAGTCTTGATCAGCTTTTAGCTTTGAAAGAACTTCTAAATGGCTTGCGCGGCATAATACCGGTCTACCTTTCATTTCCCCAGCAGAAAAAGAAAGTTCTTTTGGCACAAAATTACTGGCTGCAGGAGGATTCGCCGCAGCTTGCGGAAATAGAAAAACTTTTCAGTCCAGCTGCAGTTAGTGTGGAGAAAGTAGGATAAGCATTTCTATGGCAGGGCAGATTATTGGTAGAAGGATAGAAGAAAATTTTTGTTTGAGGGGTTATAAATGCGGAGAATTGGCGTGCTTACTTCCGGCGGCGATGCTCCCGGCATGAATGCAGCCATTAGAGCGATAGTACGTAAAGCTATATACCATGGTTTAGAAGTCTTGGGTTTCCGCCGCGGCTTTCAGGGTTTGATGAGCGGTGAATACACATTGATGCGCCTCGGTTCAGTGGCCGATATCATTCACCGCGGCGGAACGATACTTTTAACAGCAAGGGCTCCGGAATTTGAAAAAGAAAGTGGTCAGCAGAAAGCTTTACAGGTAATTGCTAATTGCGGTCTGGATGCCCTGCTGGTCATAGGTGGTGACGGCTCTTTCCGCGGTGCGGCGGCGCTGGAAAAGTTGGGCGTTCCCACCATTGGTGTTCCGGCAACCATTGATAACGATATTGCTTTTACTGATTACACTATTGGTTTTAATACTGCCGTGAATAATGTGACTGACGCCATAAATAAAGTGCGTGATACGGCCACTTCACATGAGCGGGTATATGTAATCGAAGTAATGGGGCGCACTTCCGGTTATATAGCTCTGGCCGCCGGTTTGGCCGGTGGCGCCGAATCCATACTTGTGCCGGAAATTCCCTTTGATTTGTCTGCAGTGGTGGAACGTTTGCAGCGAGGTGTTAAACGGGGTAAATTACACAGCATTATTTTGGTGGCAGAAGGGGCAGCAAGTGCTTTTTCAGTGGCAGAAATAATAAAAGAAAAAACAAAAATGGATGTTAGAGTTACCATTTTAGGACATGTACAGCGCGGTGGCACGCCCACTGCTTTTGATCGCATCTTAGCAAGCCGTTTGGGCGCCGAAGCCGTTGATTTGCTGCGGTCCGGCCGTCATGGCCGGATGCTGGGCTTTGTCGACGGAAAAATTTGTTCTACACCTTTAGAAAAAGCTCTGTCAGCAAAAAGAAAATTTCCCGCCGATATTTATCAGCTGGCAGCTATTCTGGCTATTTAGTTACTTAAGGGGGGGCAAAATGCGCAGGACAAAAATTGTTTGTACATTAGGGCCTGCCACCACTGAAGTTAGTGTGCTTCAGGCGTTAATTGAAGCAGGGATGGATGTGGCCAGATTTAATTTTTCTCATGGCACCCATGCTGGGCATGCTGCCATGGTTGCCGCAGTGCGACAGGCAGTAAAAACAACCGGCAAAAATATTGCTCTCCTCCTTGATACTAAAGGCCCTGAGATACGTATTGGCAGCATTGCGGAGGGGGAAGTTTTGCTACAGGAGGGGGCAACTTTTACGCTGACAACCAATGATGTTTTGGGTGACCAAAAGCAAGTTTCAGTAAATTATCCCGGCATTACCAAAGATGTTGAACCAGGGATGCAGATTTTGTTGGACGATGGATTAATTACCTTGGAAGCTAAGCATGTTACAGAAGACGCAATACAGTGCCGAATTATTAGAGGGGGAGTGCTTTGCAGTCACAAAGGCGTCAATATCCCTGATGCCTATGTACAGTTGCCGCCTCTTTCGGCAAAAGACAGGGAAGACATAAAATTTGCCATTGAGCATGATTTCGATTTTATTGCCGCTTCTTTTATTCGTAAAGCGGAAGATGTGCTGGCAATCAGAGCGGTCTTGGAAGAGTTTAACAGTGATATGCAAATTATAGCTAAAATCGAAAACCGAGAAGGTGTGGAAAATATAGATAAAATTCTCGCTACCGCTGATGGAATAATGATAGCACGCGGTGATTTAGGCGTAGAGGTTCCTACCGAAGATGTGCCGCTAATTCAGAAAATGATTATCAGAAAATGTAATGCCGTGGGCAAGCCGGTAATTACAGCAACACAAATGCTGGATTCCATGATCCGAAATCCTCTGCCCACACGTGCTGAAGCCAGTGATGTGGCTAATGCTATCTTTGACGGCACGGATGCGGTAATGTTATCAGGCGAAACAGCCGTAGGGAAGTATCCCGTGGAAGCAGTACATACTATGGCTCGCATAGCCGAAAGGACAGAAGAAGCTCTTGAATATAAAAAGATGCTGGAAATATTTGAACCACCCCAAGAAAGAAGTGTAACTGATGCCATTGCTTTTGCCACATGTTACGCAGCGCAGGAATTAGGGGCAAATGCCATTATTACATCAACGCAATCTGGCTTTACGGCACGTAATGTTTCCAAGTATAAACCTAAAGCGCAGATAATTGCAGTGACGCCGAGTAAAGCGGTGGCTAGACGTTTGAATTTAACTTGGGGGGTTGCACCGCTGCTTTGTGAGCCTTCTACTACTACCGATGAAATGTTCTCTGCTGCTGTGGCAGCAGCCATAGAAAACCAGTATATCAAAAATGGAGACCTGGTAATTTTTACGGCCGGTGTTCCTGTCGGTGTGAGCGGAACAACTAATTTTTTACGGGTCCATACTGTGGGGGAAATAGTTTTACAGGGAACCGGCTTAGGAAAAAAATCGGTAACAGGTCAGGTAAAGATTGCCAAAACGGCTGCGGCGGCAGCGCAGCTGCAAAAAGGGCAGATCTTAGTTGCTTCTGCTACTGACAAAGATTATTTGCCACATTTGCAAAGGGCAGCTGGCCTGCTGATAGAAGAGGGAGGATTAACTTCTCATGCAGCTATTGTGGCGTTAAATCTTGGTTTACCGGCTATAGTTGGAGCAACAGGTGCAACCGGAAAGCTGAGCGACGGAGAAACTATAACTTTAGACACTGTGCGCGGCCTTGTTTATCGTGGCAGAGCTACTACTTTTTAGGTAAAAATACAGAGAAACAGATGGAGTAAAAATGCTGATAAAATTTTACGTACTTTTTATTTTGATTCCCATCATGGAAATCATTTTATTAATAAAATTAGGTCAAACAGTGGGAGTTTTGCCTAGCGTTTTTTTGGTTTTGGCAACGGGTTTGGCAGGCATCATCCTTGCACGGGCACAGGGATTAGTTGTTTTAAAAAACATTATTAGCACATTAAGCCTTGGTGAAATGCCAACAGATGCTTTACTAAACGGTTTTTTAGTGCTTATTGGAGCAGCCCTTTTGCTGACACCCGGTTTAATCACAGACCTTCTTGGCTTGTTTTTGCTTTTTCCCAATACGCGCAGACCGGCAAAAATTTATCTTTACCGTAAACTAAAAAAAGCTTTGCAAGAAGGGAGGCTATGGTTTTTCCGCCCCTAAACAAAAAGTACCTGCAACAGCAGGTCTTTTTATGGGAAAATGCTTATTTGACCTTATCTTCCTGGTGAATTTCCCATTGCAGTATTAAATTTAGAAGAAAACGCAAGACAATAACGGCGGCTAAAATTAGAATTTCTGATAAACTGCGCACAATAACTGTGCGTAAAATTTCTCCCGCCATTTTAAATTCCAAGCCAAAGACGAGAAAACGGGCAAAAGAAAGCGTTGCTTCACGTTTTGCACTGCGGGTAGAAAGAAAGTAAATAAATGTTTTTATTGACGCAAAAATAATAATGAAGGCACCAAAGATTTCTAAAATATGTGCAGAGATGGAGAAAAAGGTATTTAAAGCTGATTCAAAAGCTTCCAGAGTCAAAGTAAGGCCTCCTTAATCACCATACTATTGTTATTTTAACCTAAAAAAGCAGATTCTACCACCCTTAACGTTAATTAACGGCAGGGAAGTAAATTATTTGCTTTCTTGCATATACTGTATAAAAGAGTTAGGGGGGTTATTACTTGCGTTTGAAGGGTCAAACTGTTACTTTAGCCCGCGGAGATGCAGCAAAAAATTTAGCACAACGTACGGTATACTCTGCCCGCCGTGTTTTGCCGGAATTTAATGACATCACTTCACCGAAGGCCGTTAATCGCTGTGCATATTTATTACGGACTACTTTTGGCGAACCCAGCTATATTGTGCACCGTAATCTAGACGGGCCGGTAGAAGTATGGGTTGTTACTCTAAAAAACGGTAATGGTATTCTCTCTTTTGAGCTTTGGCAGAATAGTGAAATGCCCCGCTTTTATATTTTCACTGATAAGCCGACTCCCATTGTGGCAAAACTCTTACGCCGGCTTCACCGTTACTTAAACGGCCCCAATGTTTTTATAGTACCAAAGGGGTAAATTTACACTGTCTGTCTTCACAGCATGCGAAACTCCTGGTAGAATAAAGATAGGAAAATTAAGGAGGTATTGACATGCTTGTTAAAGACAGAATGTCGGTCAATGTATTAACAATTACTTCGGATACTACAGTTCCTGATGCTTTGGCCAAAATGGAAGAGCAGGGAATCCGCCGCTTACCGGTTGTAGACAATGACAGGTTAGTAGGAATTGTAACTTTACTGGATTTAGTACGGGCTTCACCTTCGCCTGCTACGAGCTTAAGTGTCTGGGAACTAAATTACCTCCTAGCCAAATTACCGGTTAAAGATGTTATGGCGAAAAAAGTCTATTCTGTAACGCCGGATACTACCATCGATGAGGCAGCAGCATTAATGCGGGAACATCGTATTGGCGGTTTACCCGTTGTAGAAGATGGTCGTGTGGTGGGCATGATAACTGAAACCGACATTTTTACCGCATTTTTGGAAATGTTGGGCGTACATCGCGGAGGTTTACGCATTACCTTGGAAATAAAAGAAAGGCATGGAGCTTTAGCTGAAGTTGCAAGATTGTTTAGTGATTATGGTGTAAACATTGTAAGCTCTGTGGCCTTTATCAGTGATCAGGATAAAGATCTTGCCCACTCGGTTTGGCGGATTGAAGCTTGTGAGAATCCTGAGGACCTTATTAATTATCTGCAAAGCAAGGGCTACAAAGTTGTGCATTACAGCGAAAATGGCGTAGCGCAAAAGTAGCGGTAAAATTATGTCTTGCCATGGAAGAGGGTAAACAAGCCTTACATCGGCCAAAAGATGTAAGGCTTGTTCTTTGCATAAATTTTTCTTACTCTTTGTTAGGTTTGACTGCCTGAGCTTTATGATAACGGCTACGTTCTTGTTTTGTCAGTAATTTTTTGCGCAGACGAATGCTTTGCGGAGTAATTTCCACCAGTTCATCCTCGCTAATAAATTCAATGGCTTCTTCTAGGCTGAGTATCCGGGGCTCTTTTAGGCGTATGGCTTCTTCGGCAGTGGAGGAGCGGATATTGGTTAGATGTTTCTTCTTGCATACATTTACCTCCAGATCATTTTCACGGTTATTTTGGCCCACAATCATTCCTTCATATACTTTTGTGCCGGGAACAATAAAAAGTTGTCCCCTTTCCTCAGCTGCATGTAGGCCATAAGTGGTAGCTTCTCCGCTTTCCCAGGCAATTAAAGCTCCGTGATGCCGGGAGGTAATTTCCCCTTTATGGGGTTGGTAGCTGTCAAATGTATGATTCATGGTTCCATTGCCGTGTGTTTCATTCAGAAATTCGGTGCGAAAACCAATTAAACCCCTGGCTGGAATTTTATATTCAAGCCTAATTTGTCCAGGGCCGGAAGGCTGCATATCCAGCATTTCCGCTTTGCGCTTGCTTAATATTTCCATTGTCCCTCCCAGGTATTCTTCCGGCAAGACCAGTGTTAAATGCTCAAAAGGTTCATGAATTATGCCATTTATGCGTTTTAAAATAACTTCCGGCTTACTGACCTGCAGTTCGTATCCTTCCCGCCGCATATTTTCAATTAAGATAGAAAGATGTAATTCCCCACGCCCAGCAACTGAAAAAACATCAGGGCTATCGGTTTCCTTCACGAGCAGAGCAACATTTGTTTCAAGCTCACGGAAAAGCCTCTCTCTTAATTTGCGTGAGGTAACATATTGGCCTTCCTGGCCGGCAAAAGGGCTGTTATTCACCAAAAAATTCATGGTTAATGTTGGTTCGTCCACTGTAATAACAGGTAATTGTTCAGGATGGTCAGGATGACAGATGGTTTCGCCTATATTAATATGGTCCAACCCAGAAAGGGCAACTATTTCTCCTGCCGTTGCCAAATCTACTTCTTTTTTTTGCAGGCCTTCAAAGGTATACACTCTATTGATTCTCGCCGGCTCCTGGGATCCATCGGCATGAATGATTATTACATGTTCACCGGCGTTAACGGAGCCCCGAAAAATCTTACCGATAGCATAACGTCCAACATAGTTATCATAGGCCAAGTTGGCAACAAGCATCTGAAAAGGGCTGTCTGCATCACCTTCTGGGGCGGGGACATGCTTAACTATAGTTTTAAAAAGTGGCTCTAATGAGCTATCCAGCTTTTCCGGCTCCAAGCCGGCGGCGCCGTTCCGTGCCGAAGCATAAATAACGGGAAAGTCTAATTGTTCGTCATTTGCATCCAGCTCCACAAATAAGTCAAAAACCAGATCAACTACTTTTAGAGGACGAGCATCATGACGATCAACTTTATTAACCACCACAATGGGACGCAAGCCTAATTCCAGTGCTTTACGCAAAACAAAACGTGTTTGGGGCATGGGGCCTTCAAAAGCATCTACAACCAAAAGGACACCGTCCACCATGGAAAGTGCCCGTTCTACCTCTCCGCCGAAATCAGCGTGTCCTGGAGTATCAACAATATTAATTTTTGTTCCTTTATAAAAAACTGCTGTGTTTTTGGCAAGAATGGTGATTCCCCGTTCCCTTTCCAGGTCATGGGAATCCATGACACGTTCGACAACAGTTTCATTGCTGCGAAAAATACCGCTTTGACGAAGCATGCCGTCAACGAGGGTGGTTTTACCGTGGTCTACGTGAGCAATAATGGCTATATTCCTAATCTGCATTTTTTGCCTCCTGCTTACACATATTTTTTAGTATAACAGTAATGATTTAATCAGACAAGAAAAAAACACTAAGAAGGCAAGCTTGTTTTCGGCAGGGAACAAGGGGGAAGAAAAGGAATAATAAATAAGGTTAGCAGATAATCGGGGGATCAGTTGTGAGTATTTTACAAGTACATAATCTGAAAAAATTATTCGGAGCAGATTTAATTCTCAATAATGTGTCGTTCCAATTACAAGCCGGAGAGCGTGTGGGTTTAATAGGTGCTAACGGAGCCGGGAAAACCACCTTGCTAAATATTATTGCCGGACGAACTACTGCTGATGACGGGACAATTTTTTTTGCTCGCGACAGCTCACTTGGTTATTTGGAGCAGAGTTCTGCCGTTACTTTAAAAGGCAGTATGCAGGAAGAACTATATAGAGCTTTTGCACATTTAGATAAAATGGCAAAGCATTTGCGGCTACTGGAAAAAGAAATGGCGGAGCAAAAATTAACGGCACAGCAGTTGGAGAATATTATGTCGACATATGGCGAATTACGCCATCGTTACGAAGAAGCAGGGGGATACGTCATTGATGCACGTGTACGCTCCATTGTATGTGGATTAGGCTTTCAGCTGCAGGATTTAGAGCGTCCAATTAATACTTTCTCCGGTGGAGAACAAACGCGTATACGTTTGGCCAAACTGCTTTTGGAAGAACCCAGTATCCTGCTGCTGGATGAACCGACCAATCACCTGGATATTAAAGCTGTGGAGTGGCTGGAAAAATATTTATGTGACTGGCCTGGAACAATTCTGGTGGTTTCGCATGATCGCTACTTTCTTGACCGTATTGTCCAGCGAATATTATTATTAGAAAATGGACAATTGAAAAGTTACAACGGTAATTATGAATCATATTTGGCGCAGCGGCAAGTAGAACAAAAGACACAATTAAAAGCATATCAAAAGCAGCAGGACTATTTGCAGAAAGAAATGAATTTCATTCGCTCACTTGGCAGCAGTGAACGAGAAAAACGCCAAGTAAAAAGCCGGCTTAAACGTCTAGACAAATTATCACCGGTAGTAAAGCCGGAGAAGGCTAAAAGAATGGTTCTTGATTTTTCATTTTCCGGGCGCAGTGGAGAAATAGCGGTTCGCCTAGAGGATGTAACAAAAACTTTTGCCGGTAAGACAGTCTTCAGTAATGTTTCTTTTGAATTGCGTTGGGGGGACCGCGTGGCACTGGTAGGCCCCAACGGTTCGGGAAAAAGCTCTTTGCTTAAGTTAATAACTAAAGAGCTGCAGCCGGATAGTGGACGAGTCTGGTTGGGGCCAAGTGTAAAGCCGGTTTATTTTGATCAACACCAGCAAACAATCACACCTACATTAACGCCGCTTGAAGAAATCATGGCGGCTTCAGATTTAAATATTGCCGAGGCGAGGAATCATTTGGCAAAATTCCTTTTTACCGGTGAAGCTGTTTATAAACGCAATGCCGATTTAAGCGGAGGGGAAAAAAGTCGTTTAATGTTGGCAAAATTAAGTCTGGATGCCGGTAACTTTTTAGTATTGGACGAGCCGACAAACCATTTAGACATTACTGCTGTAGAGGAGTTGGAAGAGTCTATCCGTGCTTTTCCCGGCACTTTGCTTATTGTTTCTCATGATCGTTATTTTTTAAATCGCACTACTGATAAAGTATTGCAGTTAGATAATGGAGTAGTTACTTTTTACCAAGTGCCATATAAAGAATATACACGGCAGCGCGATATGAAGATAAAGGCAGAAAAAACGCCTTTTGAAAAACAGCAGCGCTTAGAAGAAAAACGACGTCGTCAAGATGAGCAACAAAAGCGGCGTTTGCGTCGTCAGCTTACAGAACGGGTACAAAATTTGGAGGCGGCCATTATCCAGCAGGAAAAAAGACTTTCTGAGGTGGAAAAAGAGCTTTTAAGCCCGGAGGTATTTAATGATTATCAGCTAGCTGCGGCAAAGGGGGAAGAAATGAAAAAATTAAAGGATGCCTTGCAGAGGTTGTATGCCCAGTGGGAGGAAGACATGGAACAATTAGAAGCAATGTTGGAAGAAAAATGATGCTTTTTTGTTATGCATTGTGCTATTGGAATAATTTTTGCAGTATGGCTTTATTTTGTCTAAAGTTTAGATAAAATAGAAATACAGTCTTATTTGGCGGAGGGATAAAATGAAATCACTTGAAGAACAAGCTATAAATACAATTCGCTTTTTGGCAGTAGATGCAATAGAGAGGGCTCAATCGGGTCATCCCGGCTTACCCATGGGAGGCGCTCCCATGGCTTATACATTATGGTCACGCTTCTTACAGCACAGTCCCAGCAACCCAAACTGGCCAAACCGCGACCGCTTTGTTCTTTCGGCTGGTCATGGCTCCATGCTTCTATATGCATTATTGCATTTGTTTGGCTATGACCTGAGCATAAATGATTTAAAACAGTTTCGCCAGTGGAATAGTAAAACTCCTGGCCATCCGGAGTATGGGCATACTCCGGGGGTGGAAACTACCACCGGTCCTCTAGGACAGGGATTTGCAAACGCGGTGGGAATGGCAATTGCGGAACGACGGCTGGCTGCAGAGTTTAACAAACCAGGATATCCGGTAGTAGATCACTACACATATGTTTACGTTGGCGACGGTTGTTTAATGGAAGGGGTAACGGCTGAGGCCGCATCACTAGCCGGCCATTTAAAACTGGGGCGTCTAATCTGTCTTTATGATGATAACCAAATTACGATTGACGGAAACACTGAAATTACTTTTACAGAAGATGTGGGAAAGCGTTTTAGCGCTTACGGTTGGCATGTGCAAACAGTTAATGATGGCACAGATATCGATGCCATAGCTGCTGCCCTTGAGGAAGCAAAAAAAGTAACGGATCAACCTTCATTGATTATGGCAAGAACGGTAATCGGTTACGGCAGCCCTAATAAGCAAGGTTTGCCTGCAGCTCATGGTGCTCCTTTAGGAGCTGAAGAAGTTCTTTTGACAAAAGAAAAATTAGGTTGGCCTAAAGATTTAAGCTTTTATGTGCCGCCCGAAGTGCGGGAGCATTTTGCCGGTTTAGCCAAAAAGCTGGAAAATAAGAGGGCAGAATGGGAAGAGCTGTTTGCAAAATACCGGGAAAAGTTTCCGGCAGATGCTGCGCGCTGGGATGAATGGCACGGACAAAATGTGCCACCGGAACTAGAAGAAGATAAGGAGTTGTGGCAGTTTACCAAGCCCATGGCAACCCGTGCAGCCTCCGGACAGGTAATGCAAGTAATAGCAAAATATTTGCCTAATTTAATCGGTGGATCTGCAGATTTGCATTCATCGACCAAAACATATTTAAAAGCTTATAGTGATTTTCAGGCGGATAATTACGGCGGAAATAATATTCATTTTGGAGTCCGTGAACATGCCATGGGTGCAATTGTCAATGGAATTGCACTCCATGGGGGGTTAAGGCCTTTTTGTTCCACCTTCTTTGTTTTTGTCGATTATATGAAACCGCCTGTGCGTTTAGCCGCATTAATGGGCCTGCCCGTAATTTTTGTCTTTACCCATGACAGCTTTAGCGTTGGTGAAGACGGACCTACGCACCAGCCTGTTGAGCATTTGATAAGCCTGAGGTCTATTCCTAACCTGCATGTTTTGCGTCCGGCAGACGGTCGTGAAACAGCAGCGGCCTGGCTGGCGGCAGTAAACAGAACAAACGGACCTACTGCAATTATTTTGACCCGGCAGGATGTACCGCAACTAAAGGGCACAGGCAAAGAAGCTTTGCAGGGTGCGTATGTTTTGAGTGCGGAAAAGGGACAAACACCTGATGTTATCATGATCGCAAGCGGATCGGAAGTGTACTTAGCTTTGCAGGCTCAAAAAGAATTGTGGGATTTAGGGATTGATACACGTGTGGTTAGCATGATGAGCTGGGAAATATTTAAGCAGCAAACACCCGCTTATCAAGAGCAAGTTTTGCCGGCAGCAGTGGAAAAACGTTTGGCTATTGAAGCCGGTCATTCCATGGGTTGGGAGCATTTTACAGGCAGCAAAGGAATGATTCTTGGCATAGACCATTTTGGCGCTTCTGCTCCCGGAAAAATCCTGCAGGAAAAATACGGTTTTACCGTAGAAAATATTGTTTCCATCGTACAAAAATTACACAAGCAATAATGAGGGAAGTTTGTCCCTAATGGATCAAGGATTAACCTGAGTTTCAGGAAAACAAACGGCGGCACAATTGATGTGCCGCCGTTTGTTATTCTCTAAGTCATTAAACTGCAGATATTATTGGTGAATTCCACAGGATCGCTAACAGGTAAACCTTCTATGAGGAGGGCCTGGTCATATAACAAGTTTGTATAGAGTTTAAATTTTTCCTTGTCTTTTTCATAGGCAGCTTTTAAAGCTGCAAAGACTTGGTGTTTTGTGTTTATTTCCAAAACCTTTTCTGCTTTAAAGTTTTTGTTCTGATTATATGGCATTGCATTTAAAATTTTTTCCATTTCTATGGAGAGATCACCTTCATTGGTTAAGCAAACAGGATGCTTTTTTAATCTTTTTGAAGCACGGACATTTTTTACTTTATCGCCGAGAATATTTTTCATCCCGTCAAAAATTTTCCGGTTTTCCTTATCCTCTTTTTCAGTTTCGGTATTTTCTTCTAGACCAAGGTCAGCACTAGAAACTGATTTAAATTCTTTGCCTTGGTAATCCATAAGCATTTTTATGGCAAATTCATCCACATCATCTGTGAAGTATAGTATTTCATAACCTTTTTCTGCTACAAGTTCAGTCTGGGGTAGTTTCTCTAAACGCTCAATGGAATCTCCCACAGCGTAAAAAATATATTTTTGTTCTTTAGGCATACGCTCCAAATATTCGGCTAAGGTTACCAATTTTTTCTCTTTTGAAGAATAGAAGAGGAGTAAGTCCTGCAGATCTTCCTTATGCTGTCCAAAATTACTATAAACACCATATTTCAATTGTCGACCAAAGGCTTTAAAGAAAACTTCATATTTATCTCTTTCATTTTTTAGCATAGAGAGTAATTCATTTTTGATTTTATTTTTAATGCTTTTGGCAATTATTCTTAATTGCCGGTCATGCTGCAGCATTTCTCTGGAAATATTTAAAGACAAATCATCCGAATCAACCATGCCTTTTACAAAACTAAAATAGTCAGGTAAAAGATCCGGGCATTTTTCCATAATTAAAACACCTTTGGCGTACAGCGCCAGGCCCTTTTCATAGTCTTTGGTGTAGTAATCGTACGGTACTTTTTCCGGAATATAAAGAATGGCATTATAGCTGGTGGTACCTTCTACACTGATGTGCAGATGTTTTAGGGGCTTATCAAAGCCGAAATGTTTTTCAGTATAAAAATTATCATAATCCTCTTGTGTTAATTCATTTTTATTTCTTTTCCACAGAGGAACCATGCTGTTTAGAATTTGTTCTTCCTGATATTCTTCATATTCATTCTCGCTGCCTTCTTTAGGTTTTCTCACTGTTACATCCATTTTTATAGGATAGCGGATAAAATCTGAGTATTTCTTTACCAAAGCTTTAATTTTATATTCCTGCAAAAATTCATCATAATTTTCATCAGTGGTATTTTCTCTGATTTTGAGAATAATATCTGTGCCTACTGCGTCTTTCTGATAGGGTTCAATTGTATAGCCATCAACTCCTGAAGATTCCCATTTGTAAGCTTCATCGCTGCCTAAAGCTTTGCTGATTACTGTGACGGTGTCTGCTACCATAAAAGCAGAATAGAAGCCAACACCAAATTGGCCAATTATATCATGGCCATCTCTGATGTCATGCTCATTTTTAAAGTCAAAGGAACCACTTTTGGCAATTACGCCTAAATTGTCATCCAATTCTTCCTTTGTCATACCAATGCCTGTGTCGGAGATTGTAAGCAATCTTTTTTCTTTGTCTATATAGATTTTAATATAGTAATCATCAGGATTAAAATTAATGGATTGATCCGTTAAGGTTTTATAGTAAATTTTGTCTATTGCATCGCTGGCGTTGGAGATTAATTCTCGCAGGAATATTTCCTTGTTTGTGTAAATGGAATTAATCATTAAATCCAGCAATCTTTTAGATTCAGCTTTAAATTGTTTTTTTGTCATTTAAGCACCGCTCCCTTCCATATTTATTAGCACTCTCAGGCAGAGAGTGCTAAACTGCTATTATTTTTATTAGCATAATTTATAATTACTGTCAACCAATACCGTATCGCTCTCTTATTTAAACAAATTTTTTATTAAAACTTAGTGGATAATCGCATAAATTAGTGTTAATCTATTTTTGCCTGAGTGATATTTTAGTTAGAATAAAATAATATAGTGACAATTAAATTATTACATGAAAGGTTGCAAGAAATGGGAGAATGCCTTTTAGAAATTTCGCAGCTGGGAAAAACTTTTGGGAAACATAAGGTGCTGCATAATGTTAACCTTAAGGTGGCCAAAGGTGAGGTATTTGGCTTTTTAGGCCCCAATGGTGCCGGTAAAACCACGCTCATCCGTGTGGTCTTAGGGCTTATTCGTCCAGACTGCGGTAGCATTTTAATTAACGGTTTTAATCTACAGACAAACTTTCGCCGGGCCATTGAACATGTTGGCGCAGTGGTGGAAACACCCAAGTTTTATCCTCAGCTAACTGCCTATCAAAACTTATTGTTGGTAAAAAATTTGCACCGAAGCTTGCATAAGAACCGAATTGGGGAAGTTCTGGAGCTTACAGGTTTGATTGCTCGTGCTCATGATAAAGTAGGGACTTTCTCATTAGGCATGAAGCAGCGATTGGGCATAGCTCGTGCTTTGCTAAATTACCCTAAAATTATTTTTTTAGATGAGCCCATGAATGGTCTTGACCCCCAGGGCATTATTGAAGTGCGCTCTCTGATTCATCATTTACGACAGCAGGGGATAACACTGTTTATTACTAGCCATTTGCTCCATGAAGTGGAGCAAGTCTGTGATCGAATTGCAATTATAAAAAATGGCACAATTATAGCACAGGGCAATTTAACTGACTTATTGAGGTCTGATTGTGAAGTTGTGGAGATTTACACAAAAGATATACTGGAGACATACAATGCCTTGGCTGGTGTGGCTTTTGTCCATAAATGTACAATAAATCAGTCTTCTCTGTTGGTTGAACTTGATAAGGGCAGTACCGAACACTTAATTCCTTTTTTGGTTAGACGCAATTTACATCTGCAGTATGTAATTCTTAGAAAATATTCCCTGGAAGATTTTTTTATGCAGCTGGCCTCAAAGGAGGGTAATCTATGATTGGTCTAATTAAAAATGAATGGCTAAAATTGCTTAATAATAAGAAGTTTTACTGGTTTCTCTTACTATTGCTGATCATTTATCTGTTTCCTGTTTTGATGACTCTTGTTGTTAGGATGAATACTTTAAATGGGCAGGTTTACCCTTTGACTGTATTTGGTGTCATAACTTCTTTTGTTATGCCGCTGTTTTTAATTGTCTTGATTGCTGAGATTGTGACGGAGGATTATCTGTCAGGCAATCTTTCTCATACAATTATTCAACCTGTTACACGGTGGCAAATAATTACGGCTAAAGTCCTTTTTGTTTTTTTGCTGCTTATAACACTAATGCTGTTCTGCCTCCTATTGGGCTATGGTATTGGCTGCTTTATTTTTGGCTGGGGCACAGATTTTATGTTGCGCGGAGCAAGTTATACATCTTTAACGGGAGTAAAGCTAACGATTATTTCATACCTATCTGCGTCTTTACCGCTTCTTGCCTTTGGTTTATTTGTGACGTTTATTGCGGTTATTGTGCAGAGTGGGGCTGCTGCTGTAGGTATTTCTGCCGGTATTTTATTTTTTTCCATTATGCTTGAGTTGCTAACTGAGATTGGTCCCTTTTTGATTAATAATTATTTTAATACTCTGCCGTTTATTTTAGGCGCTTTTGTTAATCCCATGACACTTATATCCTCCATTGTTTTTATTTCCTGTTTTGGTTTACTCTTTTATTTTTTAACTTTAGTTATATTTATCCGAAAAGATATGGTTTTATAGTATAAAAATTGCATATTGGCAAATTTTTATTAGTGTGAGGAATCGCAATGCTTTTATCCCCTTGCAAAAATAAAATAAGTATGTTATACTATCACTGTAATCATTACAAAAATGAAATTATTACAAAAAGCGGGTCATGGCCTTGATTTATTCTGAAAAAGCAGCGAAGATGCTGTTAGAAAAAGGGATAAAACCATCACCAATTAGGCTTAAAGTTTTAACTTTTTTATTGAAAAATCCTACCCATCCAACTGCCGATGAAATATATCAGGAACTGCAGAAAGAAATTCTCACACTTTCAAAAACATCTGTTTATAATGCTTTATCATTGTTTTTGCGTTTAAATCTTGTCAAATCAGTTAATATTGATGAAAAAGAGACACGTTATGATGCCAATATAGAGGAGCACGGCCATTTTCAGTGCTTGTCTTGTAAACAAATATATGATTTTTTCCATGTTCCTAGGCTGGAAGAGAAGGAAGAACTTAATGATTTTATGATAAAGGAAAAAAGATATTATTATTATGGCCTCTGCCCGGAGTGCCAGCAGAAGGAGGAAAACAATGAAAAGTTTAACTGGAACAAAAACAGCTGAAAATCTACTTAGGGCATTCGCAGGCGAAGCTCAAGCCCGTAACCGTTATAATTATTATGCCTCGGTTGCGGACAAGGAAGGTTATAAGCAAATTAGAAACATTTTTAATGAAACAGCAGAACATGAAAAAGAACATGCTAAGAGATTTTTTAAGTTTTTGTTGGCAGGTTTGGACGAGCTGCCCAGCAAGATAGAAATTAATGCAAGTTATCCTGTCGCCCAAGGAGATACACGTACCAATTTAAGGGCGGCGGCCGAAGGGGAAAATGAGGAATGGGATGACCTTTATCCGGCATTTGCTGAAATTGCTGAGGAAGAGGGATTCCCGGAAATAGCCGCAGCCTTTAGAAGTATTGCCGTATCTGAAAAAGGGCATGAGGAACGCTTCCGGAAGCTGTTAGCAAATTTAGAAAATGGAACCGTCTTTAAAAAAGATAAGCCTGTCATCTGGAAGTGCGGTAATTGCGGCTATCTTCATGAGGGTACAACTGCTCCTGAAGAGTGTCCGGCCTGCATTCATCCTCAGGCACATTTTGAGATTTTTACTGAACCATATTAGGACAAAGAGGCTGCAGCGAATTTTCGCTGCAGCCTCTTTATTAAATTAAACAGGATTTATGATATTTAGGGTACTAAATTAGTTTGAATGGGGCCTCCACGCATGGCAACAATATCTTTACATTTTACGACATACTCGCGCCAGGGGCTGTAGCCTTCTTCTGGGTTAAGCATGATTAAGACAATGCAGTCGCAGCCAATTTTCTTGATGCGGAAAACTCCGCTGCCATCAAGGCCAAACGGGGGCTGGTCAGCAGGTGTATTGTTTACAACCTGCCTTACCCAAACTCTGATTGCCTCATCTCTTTCATAATAACGCAAAAACTCTTTGCAGCAATCACACTTGGCATGATCAACTTTAACGATTTTATCCTTACCCTTTTCTATGCCGCACTTAAAGTCGTGTTTAAATTTACCGCATCTCATTATTATCTGTTCCCTCCCTCCGCAAAATTAGTATTGCGTGTATGCTTTCAACATATATTATGTTGAAATATATCTTTCGGTTACTACTTTTGGAACAGCAAAATAGTTTTAATGCATCTAATTGAATCTTCATTCTGCTGAATATAATTTATTGCGAGGCAGGGAAGTAAGTTTAAATTGTCGAACTATATATTAAACCTATAACCAAAAAAAACGCGCGTATAGTTGTTAACTTCAGGCATGTGAAAAACGGGACAAGAGCAATCTAATTGGTTTCTATGCGTTTTTCTTTACGTAGTAATTTTGAAAATAATACTTAAGGAGGAATAGCTGTGAATTTATTCAAGACCATTTTTGCAGGGTCTAACGCTGCTTTGGCTTTGGCGGAAAAAGCCGTTAATGATGCTATAGCAGCAAAGGGCAAAGAACAAAAAGTTGCTTTTCCTGACACTGCGTATGCATTGCCTATTATTTATGGTGCTACAGGGGAAAAAATAACAACATTAGAACAACTGCAGTCTGCTCTAAATGTTGTACGTAGCCTGATTGTAGAAGAAGAGGAATTGGATAAGGCTTTAAATGCTGGATTGGCAACAGCTGTTTCGGCTGAGATAATTGAAGCGGTAAAATATGCACTTGCTGACAATCCCTATGAAGAAGAAGCAGGTATTGGTTTCATTCCCGATGCTGTTATAAGATCATTGGGTGTACCGCTGGTCTCAGGGGATATCCCCGGTATTGCCGTTTTGATTGGTGAAGCAGATGACACTGATAGCCTTACTACTATAGTAAAAGATTATCAGTCCAAAGGCATTCTTACCTTTTTGGTAGGTAATGTCATTGATCAAGTTTTGGCTTCCGATGTTAAAGTGGGGTTGGAATTCAGGGTAATTCCGGTAGGCCATGATGTTACTGCGGTTATCCATGTTGTATCCGTGGCCGTACGGGCAGCTTTTATCTTTGGAGCCATTAAAGCCGGTGATTTATCAGGTCTGCTTACTTATACCAAGGAGAGAATTCCGGCTTTTGTTAATACCTTTGGCCCGCTTAATGAAGTGGTAGTATCCGCAGGGGCTGGAGCCATAGCTTTAGGTTTTCCGGTCATTGCCGATGTTGATGTGCCGGAAGTTCCAGGCGCACTAATTACAGAAAAAAATCACCAAAAGACAGTAAAAACTTCGCTTGATGCCAGAAATATAAAAATCAAAGTAACTGAAATTCCCATTCCTGTGGCTTTCGCAGCAGCCTTCGAAGGAGAAAGAATCAGAAAAGATGTCGTTTATGCTGAATTTGGTAGCAAGAGAAGTAAAGCCTGGGAACTGGTGCGCATGAGAGAGCTGGATGAGGTTGAAGATCATAAAATTGAGCTGATTGGCCCCGACATCGATGCTCTGGAGCCTCCGGTTTATCTGCCCTTGGCCGTCATAGTCGATGTGGCAGGAAAAAATATGGAGCTGGACTTTGAGCCGGTTTTAGAAAGAAAAATACATTACTACCTTAACTACATTGAAGGAGTTATGCATATAGGGCAAAGGAATCTTGCCTGGGTGCGCATTAGTAAAGATGCTTATGCCAAAGGTTTAAGGTTGAAGCATTTCGGTGAAGTTCTCTATCATATGATGCTTGATGAGTTTGGTTCGGTAATTGATAAATGTCAGGTCACTATTATAACTGATAAGGAAAAAGTACTTGAACTGGAAAAATCAGTAGCCATCCCCAGATATAATGCACGTGATGAAAGACTGGCGTCTTTAACCGACGAAAGTGTAGATACATTCTACTCCTGCACCTTGTGTCAATCCTTTGCACCTGCACATGTTTGTATTGTTACACCGGAGAGATTAGGTCTTTGCGGTGCTGTTAGCTGGCTGGATGCTAAAGCTACCAAAGAGTTAAATCCAAGCGGTCCTTGCCAGGATGTGCCCAAAGAAGGACTTGAAGATGAAGTAAGAGGTGTTTGGGCAGAAGTAAACAAAGCTGTTGATAAAGCTTCTCAGGGTAAAGTTTCCCGTGTCGCTCTCTACAGTATTTTGGAAGACCCCATGACTTCATGCGGCTGTTTTGAGTGCATCTGCAGTATTTTCCCCGAAGCAAATGGTGTCATTATTGTAAACAGGGAATACTCGCAGGAAACACCCGTAGGCATGACTTTTGGTCAATTGGCTTCTATGACTGGTGGCGGAGTGCAGACCCCAGGTTTTATGGGACACGGTAGGCACTTTATCGCCTCGAAAAAGTTCATGAAGGCCGAGGGTGGCATAGCGAGAATAGTTTGGATGCCGAAAGAATTAAAAGATGAAGTGGCAGATAAATTAAATAAAACAGCAAAAGAGCTATATGGCATTGATAACTTTGCCGATATGATTTGTGATGAAACTATCTCTACAAATATAGATGAAGTGCTAAAATTCCTCACCGAAAAAGAACATCCTGCTTTAGGCTTGGATCCGATTATGTAAGATAAAATGCCCGGTTTAAAAAGCCGGGCATTTTTTTGCATGTTAGAGCAGCCTTAATAGTTTTAATGGTAATGTAACTACCCGCCAGATAAATTCAAGAATGAGACCCACCGCAAAGCCAAACAATCTAAATGGCAGTAAAAGCAGCCAAACAATTGGATATAGGAACAAAAATATTAAAGCCAGCGGCCAGCATAAGACAAACAAAATTAGCCACAGCAGGCATCCCATACAATCACCCCAATATATAACCCTATTGTATCATAGTTGTAGAGGGTCAAAAAGGTGCCGACAAAAGGCAAAGGGGTTTCTGATTTTTTTTTAGAAATTTAGTATTGACAGATCATAATAACTTGAGATATTATTTTTATGAAAAGTTAGACTGCTAAAACATTTTTAGGTAGGTGAAGAATTGGTAGAGACTATTAATTTAACTCCTGCTTTGGAGGATTATCTTGAGGTAATACTTGAGCTTGAGGAAAAAGAAAATGGGACCAGAGTAACCGATATTGCTGACAAAATGAATATTGCAAAGTCAACTGTTACCATCACGATAAATAAATTAAAGAATATGGGTTTAGTGCAGCAGGAAAGCTATGGCCCCATTGAGCTCACAAGTGCCGGGAAAAAACATGCCTTAGAAATTCGACACCGTCACAGCATGATAAGAAGGTTTTTGATTGATGTGTTGGGTGTTGATTACCAGACGGCAGACGAAGATGCTTGCTTAATGGAACATGTCGTAAGTCCAACGACATTGAAAAAAATTGAAGAGTATATGGAAAAGGCTCAAGAAGCAGAAAAATGAATTCTTGATTAATTATAAAAGCATATGAGCTTTTTTTTGAAAATAATGTTAGTCTTGTCTAACATAATGCCAATCTAGCGCCTGAAAGGAGTAATAGCTATGCAAAAAACTTTAAATGAATTAAAGCCTGGCGAAAAAGGAATTATTAAAAAAATTTTAGGCAAAGGATTAGTGAAACGAAAGCTGATGGAGATGGGAGTAACCAGTGGAGTTGAAGTATTGATGCGCAAAGCAGCCCCCCTGGGGGATCCCATTGAAGTTAATATAAGGGGATATGAGCTTGCTTTTAGAAGAGCGGATGCAAAAAAAATCCTCGTAGAATAACCTAAAGCCAACTCATTACTCTATCATTTACTTATTTAAGTATTCTATTAAACAAAAGGAGATTGTAGCAGATGTCGTTAAAGTTTGCTCTAGTGGGAAACCCCAATAGCGGAAAAACATGTCTTTTCAATGAGCTTACCGGAAGTACCCAGTATGTTGGCAACTGGCCGGGTGTTACGGTGGAAAAAAAAGAAGGTAGGGTAAAAAAATTAAAAGAAGATGTTAAAATAGTTGATCTCCCGGGCATATATTCTTTATCTCCCTATAGTTTAGAAGAAGTCATTGCTAGGGATTACCTCCTTGACGAAAAACCCGATGTGATAATTAATATAGTTGATGCCACTAACCTTGAAAGAAATCTTTACCTTACAACCCAGTTGATGGAGTTTGGTTTGCCCATGGTTGTTGCTCTAAACATGATGGATGAAATTGAAGCCAAAGGCGATAGGATTGACATCCAAGCCCTGGAACAAACTATGGGAATAGCTTTTGTACCTACAGTTGCAACCAAAGGCAAGGGCATTAATGAATTGATACAGAAAGCCCTTCAAGTGGCAAAAGCTGCCTCAGCCGGCACATTAATAAAGCCGCCGTCACCGGCTATTTTCACGGAAATGATCGAAAAATGTATAGAGGAAACAGAGAAAATACTAACTTCTCAAATCAAGGGCGCAGATTTCAACTCCAGATGGATGGTTTTAAAGTTATTGGAAAGCGACGAAAAAGTAATTGCTAGGATTAATGCTTCGGAAGCTCTTCTGGAGGCTATAAAACCCTACCGTGAAAGACTGGAAAAAGAATATGACAATGATGTTGAATCAATCTTAGCCGATGAGAGGTACAGATATATCTCTCAAGTTGTCAGCAGGACAGTCAAAAGAAAAAGACCAAGTGATTCCATGACTGTCTCAGATAAAATTGACCTCATAGTTACAAACCGTTTTTTGGCCATTCCCTTATTTTTTGCCATAATGTATATAGTGTTTAAGCTAACTTTTGGAACGGTGGGCACATTTGCGGTAGAATATATTGAAGTCTTTTTTAGTGAAACGGTGGTTGGACAGCTTTCCGCATGGCTGGAAGCTGCCGGTGCAGCCGATTGGCTCCAAAGCCTGATTGTTGACGGTATTGTTGGCGGAGTAGGCAGCGTACTTATCTATATCCCTCAAATTATAATTCTCTTTTTCTTCCTTGCTATTTTGGAAGATAGCGGCTATATGGCTCGTGCCGCTTTCATCATGGATTATTTTTTTAGAAAACTGGGATTAAGCGGCAAGTCTTTTATACCAATGCTGTTGGGTTTTGGCTGCAGTGTCCCGGCTGTAATGGCTACCAGAACACTGGAAGATGAAAAAGACCGCCGGCTGACAATCATTCTAACACCTTTTATGTCTTGTGGTGCTAAATTACCTGTTTATGCCTTGTTTGCAGCGGCTTTCTTTGTAGCAAAACAAAGCCGGGTGGTTTTCTCCATTTACTTGCTTGGCATACTGGTGGCAATCTTTTCCGGTTTTTTGTTGAAAAAAACTGTTTTTAAAGGTGAATCATCGCCCTTTGTGATGGAGCTGCCTCCTTATCGTGTTCCTACTTTTAAAAACTTGATGATTCATATGTGGGATAGAAGCAAAGATTTTATTACTAAAGCCGGCACTGTGATTTTTGCCGCTGCCGTTCTTATTTGGTTCCTTCAGTCTTTTAACTTCTCTTTTCAAATGGTGGAAGACCCTGCCGGAAGTATTTTAGGTGTTATTGGCAAGGCAATTGCACCCATTTTTGCTCCATTGGGTTTTGGTGATTGGCGCGCGGCTGTGGCAATTTTATCAGGTTTATTGGCCAAAGAGGTGGTTGTCGCTACTTTTGGAATTCTTCTGGCTGTTGGAGAAGTGGCAGAAGGTTCTATGGAATTGATTGCTGCTCTACAAACATACTTTACACCGCTTAAAGCGTATGCTTTTATGGCTTTTACACTTTTATATATGCCATGTATTGCTGCTTTTGGGGCAATCAAAAGAGAGATGAATTCCTGGAAATGGGCATTGTTTGCAGTAGGATATCAGACGCTTATGGCCTGGTTAGTAGCCTTTCTTATTTTTCAGGTGGGCAGTATTTTGGGGTTTAGTTGATGGATAAAAAGAACACAAGGAGGTAAACTGCAGATGATCGATTGGATTTTGGGCATCCTCATTTTTGGTGCTGCTGCACTTATAATTGTCAAAATGTTTATAAAAAGCGCTAAAGGTGAAAGTTTCTGCTGCAGCAGTGGCTGCAGTTGTGCCGAAAAGGAAAAATGTCATTACTCTAAAATATAGCTGCGATAAATTGCAATTGCAGTTATGCAGAAGAACCCAAAAAGGCTTCTCGATTGGGAATCCTTTTTGGGTTCAATACATTGTCTTTAGAATACAGTTAGGCGGTCTACATACGAAGTAAAGGAGGTATCACAGGTCTCCATACCTTAAGTGACCGCTTTTAATATTTCTAAAAAAATAAGGATAGCTAATAACTTCTAGGCTTTTTTATTGCAGGAAATAATTCCCCCACTGTAGAAAACCGGAAATGCAAAAGGGGTAATGTTTAGGTGGCAAGAAGGTATGACTTAATACCTTATCTAAATTTAGCCCTAAAGTTATATGAAGGAAAAATACCTGTAGAGAAGGCAGAAATAATCATAGAGTTCTTAAAAGATTAAACAAAAAAGCCCTAGGAGCTGATAACTTCTAGGACTTTATTATATTAGGGTAATTTTGGGTATTTTTTCTGTTTAGGGTATTTACCCTAAGTCCCAAAACCCTTTACAATCAATGGTGCCGAAGGTGGGACTCGAACCCACACAGGTCGAAACCCGCTTGATTTTGAGTCAAGTGCGTCTGCCAGTTCCGCCACTTCGGCATGTCACCTAATAATTATAAAGCATAATTGTATAAAAGTAAAGTGGTTAAAATTTGCACTGGAGAGTTTATAGTAACCATTTATGTTATAATTATTTTAACTCTTAATAGTTGCAGTCTATATTAAACCAGCATGTGTTTTAGCTTACCTGAAGGGGGTTTGCCGTTTGCTGGTATAAAAAATATTTTTCTCTAGCTATCCTACTGTTATTATTCATGATTGTAAGTTATTTTAAACTTGTTCAGGTTGCCGATTAAAATTACCGGCTCACCAAATTTTGCTGTTTTTTACTATATTATTATTTTAGATTAGCCTGAAGTCGCACTGCAACAGTTTTATTATGATTTAATAGATAAAAATTAGTAAAAGGCAGCTGACTGTAAAGTAGTCTTGTTTTCTAAGAATTAATAATAATCATTAATGGGCAGGATAATAGGGATAAAAAGGTAAATTAATTGTGGAGTGATACCAGAGTTCAAGGAGGATATATTATGGTAAATCAAGAGCGATTGGTACAGTCATTTTTGGAACTTGTACAAATTAATAGCCAGACAAAAAAAGAAAGGGCTATGGCGGATCATCTTATAGAAAAGTTGACCGCTTTAGGGCTGGATGTTTATGAAGATAAGGCGGGAGAAAGTATTGGCGGCAACGCAGGTAATGTAATTGGCGTGTTAGAAGGCCAGCAGGAAAAACCGGCTTTATTATTTTCCGCGCATATGGATCGTGTTACTCCCGGAGAAAACATTAAGCCTGTTGTTGAAGGCGATATAGTAAAAAGCAGTGGTGATACAATTTTAGCTTCAGATGACTGTGCCGGTATTGCAGCAATACTTGAAATGCTGCAGGTTGTTAAAGAAAATAATCTTAAACATGGTCGGATTGAAGTGGTTTTTACCATTGCTGAGGAGGGTGGCTTAAATGGTGCGAAAGCACTTGATCTTGGAAATCTGCAAGCAAAATTGGGAATTGTTTTAGACAGTACCGGAGCAGCCGGAATAGTGATTAATCAAGCCCCGGCGCAGAATGAAATTATTGCCAAGATTCATGGCCGCGCTGCCCATGCCGGGGTAGAGCCCGAAAAAGGTGTTAATGCCATTGTTGTGTCAGCCAAGGCCATTAGTAAAATGAAAATAGGCAGGCTTGATGAAGAAACCACTGCTAATATCGGAACCATTAGCGGCGGCAAAGCTACAAATATTGTGCCGGATTATGTAGAAATACATGGGGAAGTGCGCAGCTTAGTAGAAGAAAAATTAGTAAAAGCTACGGAAGCAATTGTCAATGCCTTTGTAGAAACGGCAGGCACAGAAAATGCGCGTGTTGAAATGGAGGTAAATCGGCTTTACTCTGCATATCATATTGCTGAAAATCATAAATTATTACAGTTGGTTAAAAAAGCCGGTGCAGCAATTGATCTGCCCATTCAACTGCAACCTACCGGAGGTGGCAGCGATGCCAATATTTTTAATGAAAAAGGAATTCCAACCGTAAATTTGGCTGTAGGCAATGAAGAGGTACATACGGTTAATGAATATCTACAAATACCTGAATTAGTAAAAACAACTGCTTTAGTAGTTAAAATTGTTGAATTCGCTTAATTCACAAAGGAGGCAGGGTATGCATATACTGAAGCGAAGGCTAACTTGATTGGGAGGTGGTAGTTTGCGCACCTTGAGGCCAAGCGCCTTGGTACGCAAAGTTACCGGCCTGGTTTTTGCGGTAGCTGGCATCACCATAGTGATAAATACCCTGCCTAAATACTTATGGTTACTGGTTGTGGGTTTCGGCCTGATCTGGGTTGGGTGGATTATATTTCGGCAGGAGCGCATTTTTTAGAAGGGAGGACGGAAATGCGTTTTTATACAGTGAAAGTGCCGAAATTCATAGGTAAAATTTTATGTGGAATACTTGGCTTGTGGCAGAAATAAAAAAAGCGCATACAGCGCTTTTTTTATTTCCAGTCTTTTAGACAACCCTTTGGATCTTGCCTGCTTTGAGGCAGCGGGTGCAGACGTTAACCCGACGAGGTGTGCCGTCGACCAATGCTTTAACTCTTTGTATATTGGCTTTCCATGTTCTTTTAGTCTTAATATTGGAGTGACTGACAGCGTATCCTGTACCGGTACCCTTACCGCAGACAACACATCTTCTGGCCAATTTTAACACCTCCTTGCCCACGAAGCAGTATGAAGGCTCTATCTTGAGCATAATAAAGCTAAATTCACTTGTTACATGATAACATAGCTTATTAGTGCTTGCAAGTAAATATTTCACAAGGCAGGAATTTTAGTATAATATATGGAATATCATCGCAGGAAAAAAAGCGTATTGACGGGAATAATATGAGAGTAATAATATATGCTTATAGCTATTGGCGGGATGATGGGCGAAAATTTTAGTATCCTAGGAGGGAAATTAATGGGCAATAAAATACAAACTGATTTAGGCGACATAGTCATTTCAGAAGAGCTAATTGCCACATTGGCAGGAGTGGCTGCAGTTGAATGTTATGGATTAGTGGGCATGTCAACTAGGGCAAAATTAAAAGATGGTATCGCAGAACTTTTGGGTAGGGATAATTTAAGCCGCGGAGTAGAAGTAAAGCAAGAAGAAGGAGAATTGTCTATAGACTTGTATATTATTGTTTCTTATGGAACAAAAATTCCGGAAGTTGCAACGAATGTACAAGAGAAAGTAAAATATATGCTAGAGAGGCTGACCGGCTTGAATGTGACACAAGTTAATGTTCATGTTCAAGGGGTTAGGGTGACGGATAAATAGGAGGCAGAGTAATGGAGCAGCTCGTTGGTTCTGAATTGAAACAAATGTTAGCGGCCGGTGCGCGCTTACTGGAAAATAATAAAGAAATAATCAATGCGATGAATACATTTCCAGTCCCTGACGGAGACACCGGCACTAATATGAGTTTAACAATGCGTTCAGCACTTAATGAAGTAAAGAAGGTTCAAGAAGATTCCGTTTCTGCAGTGGGTGCTGCGTTATCTACTGGCTCACTGTTGGGAGCTCGTGGAAACTCAGGGGTGATTCTTTCTCAGATATTTCGTGGCTTTGCAAAGGGATTAGAAGGAAAACATACTGTTACGCCGAGGGAATTTGCTTATGCCTTGCAGAGCGGTGTCCAGGCAGCATATAAAGCTGTAATGAAGCCGGTGGAAGGCACTATGCTAACCATTGCGCGTGAAAGCGCCAAAGAAGCCCTGGCCTCGGCCAACCGGGGTCGAAATTTTGTTGAGCTCCTACAAGATGTGATACAACATGCTGAGAAAGTATTAGCGAAAACACCAGAGATGCTGCCGGTGTTAAAAGAGGCCGGTGTGGTAGATGCCGGCGGAAAAGGTTTAATAGAGATCTATAGGGGTTTTTTGCTTCATTTATTGGGTGAAGAAATCCCCGAAGTCGTTACAACGGAGGAGGAAGCTAAAACACTTCGGTCCCAAGATGTTTTTCAGACCGAAGATATTGTTTATGGATATTGTACAGAGCTAATAGTGCAGGGAAATAATTTGCGGGCAGAAAAGATCCGTGCTGAAATTAGTCACCTGGGTGATTCAGTAATTGTAGTGGGAGATGAAAATGTCGTTAAAATACACATCCATACCAATAATCCAGGGCAAATTTTAGAAAAATGTATTAGGCATGGTTCGCTTCATCAAATTAAAATAGATAATATGCGTGAACAGCATGAACACATGTTGGCAGAAAGTACGCAGGCGGTGACCGCAGCCGATGGTTTAGCAGTGGTGGCTGTTGCTGCGGGAGAGGGGTTAGCTAGAATCTTCGAAAGTTTAGGCGTTAAAAAGGTAATTTACGGTGGACAGACAATGAATCCCAGTACTGAGGATATTCTCCAAGCCGTAAAGGAAGTCCCTTACAATGAAATTATCATTCTGCCCAATAATAAAAATATTATTTTAGCAGCAAAGCAGGTTAATGAGTTGGTTGAAAAAGAAGTTCGCGTTGTGGAAACACGTTCTATACCTCAAGGCATCGCTGCCATGCTTGCTTTTAGTGAAGAAGAAGAATTAGATGCCAATGTTGCTGCTATGGAGCGTGCGCGCCAAAAGATACAATCGGCCGCCGTTACTTTTGCTGTCTGTGACAGTAAAGTAAATGGCTTAGATATTCGTGAAAATGACATCATTGGTTTAAAGGAAGATGATATTGTTGTTGTTGGGCAAAGTGTTGGGCAAACAGTCAAAGATTTATTAGGGCAAATGGTCAATGAAAATACGGAAATTATTACGCTCTATGTGGGTGAAGCAGTGCCGGCTGAAGATGCTGAAGAGTTACAATCGGAGATAGCTGCAATTTTCAAAGATTGTGACGTGGAATTGTATGAAGGGAATCAACCGTTTTACTATTATATTATTTCTGTAGAATAGATTAGCTTCAAGGAAAGGACGTGCTAAATTGGGAGTCAGAATAGTTACTGACAGTACCGCCGATCTACCCGCTGAATTTGTACAAGAGCTGGATATTACCGTGGTACCTTTAAAAGTTCATTTTGGGGAGGAAGAATATTTAGACTGGATTGATTTTGATTCCGATTCTTTTTTTGCTAAATTGCAGAGCAGCCCAATAATTCCTTGTACATCTCAGCCTTCTCCTGCGGATTTCGAGTCCGTTTATAAGCCTCTTGCCGAAACCGGTGATAGTATTATTTCTATTCACATTTCAGCACAATTAAGTGGTACCTATCAGTCTGCCGTAATTGCTAAAAATGAGCTGGCTGATTGTGATATTACGGTGGTTGATTCCAAAACCGGCAGTATGGCAATGGGAATTGCGGTAATTGAGGCTGCTCGGGCAGCAAAGGCAGGAAAAACAAAAGAAGAAATTTTGGCACAGCTAAATTCTAATATTGATAAAGTAAAAGTATTTTTTGCAGTTGATACACTGGAGTATTTGCAAAAAAATGGCCGAATTGGCAAAGCAGCAGCTCTGTTGGGAGGCCTGTTAAATGTAAAACCGCTTTTGTCTGTTAAAGATGGCATTATTGTCCCGAAGGAAAAAATCCGTGGTAAAGAAAAGGCTAAAGAGCGCTTAATTGAAATTGTGGCAGAAGAATTTGGCGAGGACGTCAAAGGCAAAGCGGTTATACTGCATGGAAATGAGCCGAAAGAAGCACAAAAATTATACGAAAAAGTCAAGGAGCGCTTTGCTTTTTCCGAAGTTATCATTTCTTCCATTGGTTCTGTTATCGGTACTCATCTTGGCCCTGGTGTTTTGGCAATAGCTGTGCTGCCGGAATAAGAAAAATGCTGCAAAAAACAATATGATTACTTTTTTAAAAATAATACCTGGGAATTATTTCCCAGGTATTATTTTTTTCTTTGGAGATATATTATAGCTTTTTAGGAAAATGATTCTAGTATATAAGACTGCTGCCCAGATAATAATAAAGACACAAAGACAAAGGAGGTGAATTTCATGGCAACAAATAAGGTTAACCAAACCGGCCGTAACCGTATCTTAGTCAGCGGTGCGGAACAAGCTCTGAACCAGTTTAAAAATGAGATTGCTAGTGAATTGGGCCTCGACTACAGCGGAGATAAAGGAAATCTGACCTCTCGTCAGAATGGGTACGTCGGCGGTTTGATGGTTCGCAGAATGATCGAACAGGCCGAATCCCAATTGGCGAATGGTGGTACCCTCGGCGGAGGAACTAAGTAACTAAGAGATATAGAAAGCGGAAGGTACATACTTTCCGCTTTTTTATTTGTAATAATAATGCCTGTTTTTGTTAAAAAGTATTATGGCCGAATCGCAGAGATATATACATTTGCCTACTTTTGCAGGAAAATAATAATAATAACACGAACAGAAACAAATGCTAAAAAAATATATATTTAAAAAAAAAGCCCCTTCGGGCGGGGAGTCCCGAAGGGTGGGAGAGGAGAAACCGGAGGAAGAGCTTATGGGGAATATGTTGTATCCCTATTATGAACGATTTAATATCATCTTATACGTTAATTTATCAGGAAATAGATGGAAATGGGGAGAGTTCTTTTGGTACGTGTAATAAGCGGTATTGCCCGCGGCAGAAAATTAAAAACACTGAAGGGCAGGGAGACACGTCCTACCGGTGATAAAGTAAAGGAATCACTTTTTAATATTATATACCCACTGCTTTCGGGGGCGTTAATGCTGGATATATTTGCCGGAACAGGCAGTATAGGTATTGAAGCCCTTAGTAGAGGGGCGGAAAAATGTGTTTTTATTGAAAAAAATCGTCAGTGTGTTAAAATTATTGCAGAAAATTTGGCTTTATGTGGGTTTAGTGATGTAGGTGAAATTATTCCATCTGATGTTTTGCCTGCGTTGGCTGCTTTGGGCAGAAAAAAATCTAAGTTCGATATAATTTTTCTTGATCCTCCTTACCGCAGCACATTATTAGTCCCGGTGCTGGCTGCAATTGCTGAAAATGCATTGGTTGCAGAAGATGGGATTGTGGTAGTAGAGCACCATGCAGATGATAATAATTGGTGGTCGTCTGTACAATGGCATATTAAACGCAGAAAAAAGTATGGAGATACGGCAATTACTTTTCTTACCCCAGCAAAATTAGAAGGAGGCGAACGTAATGGTAACTGCAATTTACCCGGGAAGTTTTGATCCCCTAACTAAAGGACATCAGGATATTATTGACAGGGCAAGTCGTATATTTGATAAAGTAATTGTATCTGTTTTGGAAAATCCCCGCAAACAACCGCTTTTTACCATTGAGGAGAGAGTAGAAATGCTCAAAATAATTGCACCCAAATATCCCAATGTTGAAGTGGATTCTTTTCATGGTTTGCTTGTAGATTATGCCAAAAAAAAGAATTCAAACATAGTCATTAAAGGCTTAAGAGCCATCGGTGACTTTGAGTTTGAATTCCAAATGGCGCTTGTTAATCATAAATTAGATCCGCAAATAGAGACGATTTTTATGATGACCAATAATCGCTATTCTTATGTGTCAAGCAGTATTGTAAAGGAGATTGCTTATTTTGGGGGCGACATTAGTGAATTAGTTCCGCCGGAAATTTTGCCTCTAATTAGGAAAAAAATAAAAGCTTAGCTGCGGAAAAAGACGAATTTTATGCCGCGGTAAAGATTGAGCAGAATTCCCAACAACAGTAGTACAGCTGCAAGAATAATAAAGTATTTGCTCATAAATATTGTTTTTTGCAAAACATTTAGGCCGGATCCCTGCTGGAGAGATGAAAAAACCGGTGCTGTTGCAGTCGTTACCAAAGATAGTGGCCCCATTAGCAGCCAGGTAAAAGCTGCGGCCAAGATTGCCTGGATAACGCGGGCAATTATAAATGGGACAATGCTCATGTCGGTATCGCTAATGATACTGGCTACTTGGGCATGAACGGAAAACCCGCTCCAGGCTATAATACTGCCGATAATCATAATGGTTTGCAGCATCGGAGCATTTGCTGCCGCCTCGCTTGCTACTTGGCAGCCCAAATCTATTTCAAAGATACCGCTGATGACGGCAGGCATTAAGGCTGCATCTAAACCAAAGGGCGCCAGCAGTTTATATATGAGTGTGCTTAAAACTGAAACTGCGCCGATAACTGTCAAAACACGTATTATTACGGAAAATAGTATTATAAATCCGCCTACTAAAAGTAAACTGTTCACAGAGTTTCGTATTGCATCACCCATTAGTTGTCCCAGCGCACGTCCGTCTTTTATTCTGGCTTCATAAAGAGCGTTAATGGCACGGGGGAGCATACGCCCGCGCTGCTTTCTTTCAGGGGCTGTGGGCTGATCTTTTCCATAAAAACGCATAATTAGACCTGTAGTAATGCTGGAGAGGTAGTGGGCGGCGGCAATGGTAGCTCCTATTTCCGGAGAATTTAACATTCCTACCGCTACTGCACCGGCCATAAAAAGCGGATCCGCGGTATTGGTAAAACTCATTAATCTTTCTGCCTCTATTTTGTTGCAGATTCCTTCTCGCCTTAAACGGGAACTTAGAATGGCGCCGATGGGGAAGCCTGAAGCAAGACCCATGGCCATAACAAATGAGCCTTCACCAGGGACTCTAAAAACCGGACGCATCAGCGGCTCTAATAAAACCCCCAGAAAATGGACGACCCCAAATCCCATCAACAGTTCCGACCCAATAAAAAAAGGCAGCAAGGCAGGAAAAACCACATTCCACCAGACCTCCAGCCCATCTACAGCAGCAGTGTAGGCTTCATCGGGGTAAAGTATCATGGAGACGGCCAATGATACTGCCAGCAAAGCCATTATGTAAACTGGAAGACGTTTTTTATCTAAGAGCTTTGTATTCATTTTTCCCCCCGGTATAATTGGTATTTTTATAATATATATAGATTTAGAAAATATTTATATTACCTTATTTTTGGGGTGTTGCTTCTGAGAAAGGAAAGAAAAAAAATAGGCTTGGCACTAGGGGGCGGTTCAGCGCGAGGTTTTGCCCATATTGGTGTTATAAAAGTTTTAGAGGAGGCTAAAATACCCATAGACTTGGTTGCTGGAACAAGTATGGGATCTGTTGTTGGAGCTTGTTATTGTGCCGGTCTGGAAATATCTTTTTTGGAACGTTTTGCTGTTCATGCGGACCGCAACCTATGGTTGGATTGGACACTGCCGCATAAAGGTTTAGTAGCAGGCAACAAGTTGGAGCAGTTAATATTGTTGTTAACGAAGAAAAAAAATTTTACCGAATTAGAGCGGCCTTTAGCGGTGGTGGCTGCAGATTTATGCAGTGGTAAAAAGATTGTTTTCCGTGAGGGTCTGGTGGCTCGCGCAGTAAGGGCGTCTTCTGCCATTCCCGGCATTTTCCGGCCGGTGGAAGAGGAAGACCGAGTTTTGGTTGACGGTGCGGTAGTAGAAAGGGTACCGGCTCCTACCGTTCGTGAGATGGGAGCCGATATTGTGCTGGCTGTAGATGTGGGGATCTATTTTAACAACCAAAAACCTCATCATATCTTGGATGTGGTAACCCAAAGCATTGATATTATGCAGCGAGATTTGGTTCAGCACTCCCTTGAAGCGGCGGATATTGTTATTTCTCCCCATTTAGAGGAAGTGGCACCCGGTCAGTTTCATCTTGCGGATAAAGCAATCAAAGCAGGTGAAAAAGCGGCATATTCAATGCTGCCGCAGATTCAGGAATTGCTGATGAAAGAGGGTTTGTTTTGAGTAGAAGCAGAAGATTTCACAAGCTGGTTTTGGCTATTCTTTTACTTACTGTTTTTTTGTTTGTCCGTACGGATTATTTGGTTGTTCGTCCCGGTTCGGCTGAAGATTTATCTGGGCTTATAGCAGTGGAGGAACGGCCGGCTGAAAATAAAGGCACTTTTTATTTGGTGACGGTTTCACAACAAGTTGCTACGCCGGCACTTTTTTTGTACGCCTTGGCAGATCCGTACACAGATTTACAACCGCGACGACAAGTTATTCCTGCGGATATGGACCAGCAAGAGTACAATAAGCTAATGCGGCATCATATGGAAGAAAGCCAGAACCTGGCTAAAGTTATTGCCTTGCGCCGTGCCGGTTTCGAGGTGCTAATAAAAAGTGACGGTGTTAAGGTGGTGGAAGTGGAAGAAGACAGCCCGGCCAAAGGAAAGCTTTTCCCTGGCGATATAATTCTTGCTGTGGAAGGGCAGCGGCTATACTTGGAAGAAGAAGTAATTTCAGCAGTTCAGAAGCGAAAAATTGGTGAGCCTGTTACACTGACGGTCAGAAGAGGTAATGAGACGAAAGAAATAACAATTGTAACGGCAAGTCACTCGGAACAACCAGAGAAGGCGGGCATTCGAGTTATAATACAAACACTTAACTGGCAGCCTGTTTTACCTCTGAATATTGACATGGATGTGGGAAAAATTTCAGGTCCTTCAGCAGGTTTGATGTTTGTATTGGAGATTATTAATCAAATTAGTGAAGAAGATTTAACGGCCGGTCATAAGATTGCCGGTACCGGTACCATTAATTTGCGGGAGGAAGTGGGCGCCATTGGTGGTGTGCGCCAAAAAGTTAGGGCCGCTGAAAAGGCGGGTGCTGAATACTTTCTTGTGCCGCGTGAAAACTATGCGGATGCTAAAAAAGCAGCTCGCCATATAACTTTAGTTCCTGTAGAAAATTTGGACGAAGCACTAGCCTTCTTAAACACACTAGCACAGGCAAGCAGCCGAGATTAAAGCCAAACTTTGTGCTTACATTAGAAGTTTTATAAAAAATGGTGTAAAACGCAGGAAAGTCAAGCTTTAAAAAGAAAGCCCCTGCTAACGTTAAATGTTGACAATAGGGTCATTCCTCTATATAATAAAGCATAGCGCAAGCGAGGAGCGAGAATATTTCCATGAAAATAGATGTAGAAGCTTTGCGGAGTGCCGGTGGTAAAGCAATTACTTATGCTTTTACTTTGCACGGTGCCAATCTTGAAATGGACAGTGAAGATGTTCAATTTCTTGAGCCTGTACAAGTGCAGCTTAAGGCGATGTACGGCGAAGGAAAAGTTAAAGTCCAGGGAAGTCTGCGAACAAGATTAATTCTTACATGCGGCCGCTGTTTAAAATCATTTTCCTACCATTATAGTCAGGAATTTGAAGATGAGATCCAGGTGACAGAAGAGACGGCTATAAATTCTGTGGAATTAATTAGGGATATTTTTATGACCACTTTACCGTTAAAACCTCTGTGTGATGCTGCATGTCGCGGTTTATGCCCAACATGTGGCGCGGATCTCAACCAAACGCAGTGCGGCTGTCCGGCAGACAATTTGGATCCCCGCTTGTTAGTGCTAAAGAAACTGCTGGATTAGTAGTCTGAGGAGGTGTAACTATGGCGGTACCAAAGAGAAAAACGTCTAAGGCGAGAAGAAATAAACGTAGAACACATTGGAAGCTGGCAGTGCCAGGTTTAGTTTCTTGTCCACAATGTCATGAGGCAAAGTTACCTCACCATGTTTGTGTCCATTGTGGTTATTATAAGGGCAAAGAAGTTTTAGAAACAGAATAAAAGGACTAAATACATTTCATTTACTCTCCTGTAAAGGAGGGTTTTTATTATCTAGGGAAAGCTTGTCGTTGGAAAAGATTGTCACAGATAAATGTTAAGAGGAGAGAGTAAAATGATCAAAGTGGCGCTGGATGTGATGGGCGGAGATCATGCTCCACAGGAAATAATAGAGGGTGGGTTGCTGGCGGTATCGGAGTTAAACGATTTACAGCTCTTTTTTGTTGGTCCTCTGAATATTCTGGAAGATTATTTACGCCACAGATCTTACCCGCAAAAACGTGTGGAGCTGATACATGCTCCGGAAATAATAACTAATGACGATCAGCCTGTTATGGCCGTACGCCGGAAAAAAAAATCCTCAATGATAACGGCAATAAAAATGGTTAGTGACGGCAAATGCGATGCCATGGTTTCTGCGGGTAATACCGGGGCTTTAATGGTGGGTAGCCTACTTATTGCCGGACGTTTGCAGGGTATTGAACGCCCGGCGCTTACGGTTGTGGCGCCGACTTTTCAAGCTGGTAATGTGGTTCTGCTTGATTTGGGCGCAAATATGGATGCTACTGCCCAACAGTTATTTCATTACGGTTTAATGGGTGCAATTTATGCCCGTGAAGTACTGGGTAAACCCTCCCCTCGTGTTGGTTTGCTTAATGTCGGGGTAGAGGAGATAAAAGGAACTGAACAAATCAAAAAAGCATATCAATTAATGAAGGAAAATTTACCCGGTTTTGTGGGTAACGTAGAAGCACGTTATGTTTTAGATGGAGTGGCTGATGTTGTTGTTAGTGACGGCTTTTCCGGAAACATTTTTTTGAAAACTGTGGAAGGCTTGGTAAGCGGCATGTTTGGGGCATTAAAAAATGCTTTTACCGGTAGTGTAAAAGGTAAACTTGGAGCAGTGCTGCTTAAAACAGAATTAGTAGCTCTAAAGAGCAAATTTGATTACTCTGAATATGGTGGAGCACCTCTGCTGGGTATTAACGGGATTTATATTAAAGGTCATGGTTCTTCCAAAGCACGGGCCATTCGTAGTGCCATTGTCAACCAGGCTTACCGCTATGCACGCCAAGCCGTTAACGACAAGATAGAAAATGAGTTGTCTATTTTGGCAACAAAAATGTAATTTTGCGGAAAGATGCGCCTGCTATTGAGCCCAATTGCAATTGGGGCTAAGAAGCTTGTTAAGGCTGTGCTTTATAATTATAATAGACTTGGTATACTAATACTCAACAATTACGGGGCAAAATCTATTGCAGAGATGATGACCTACTTGATGGTAGAATTTTTTTGACATTAGTCAGCCAGTTTTCTAGTATCATAGTGGGGGAGGTGAAGTAATGGATGTATTTGATGAGGTAATAAGCCTTATCAGTGATCAATTAACTGTAGACGAAGATGAGCTCACTATGGAAACATCTTTTGAAGATCTTAATGCAGATTCTCTAGATATTGTGGAACTGGTCATGGCCCTAGAAGAAAAATTTAATTTGGAGATTTCTGATGATGAATTGGAAAGCATTAAAACTGTGGGCGATGTCGTACGTTACATAGAGGCCCATGTTTAAATTAATGTTTTTAGTGAAAGCCCTGCGCAGGCAGGGCTTCTTTAGCAAAATTTTCGTTACATTTGTTTGTATGTTAATATGGTGATAAAAATGAAAAAGCGAGATTTAAAGGAGCTATTTGCTAAATTAGATATTGAACCTAAACAGCAGGAGCTTTATAGACAGGCATTAACTCACTCTTCTTATGCCCATGAACATAATTTAGGGAACTTTGCGCATAATGAACGCTTGGAGTTTCTTGGTGATGCAGTGCTGGAATTGGCTATTTCTGAGGAGCTGTTTCAACGCTATCCTCAACTGCCGGAAGGTAAGTTAACACGATTTCGCGCGGCACTGGTCTGTGAAGAAACGCTTTCTCAACAGGCAAAAAAATTAACTTTGGGCAATTATCTGCTGCTTGGCAAAGGTGAGGCTGCCAGTGGCGGCCGCCAGCGTCCTTCTTTGTTGGCCGATGCTTTTGAGGCTTTACTGGGTGCACTTTATTTGGACCTAGGGTTTGAGCAGGTAAAAATTGTTGTCAGAAAATTTTTTGCTCCTTTTCTTGCTAATATCAAAAAGGGAGCACCGGTAACTGATTATAAAACTTTGCTTCAAGAGTATACCCAAGCTAAATTGGCAGCAACGCCAGATTATACAATTATTTCTGAATCCGGACCGGATCATGCTAAAGAATTTGTGGCACAACTATCCGTAAAAGGTAAAGTTTTAGCTGAAGGTTCCGGTCATTCCAAGAAAGAAGCGGAGCAGGAAGCCGCCCGGATAGCTTACAACAATTTGATAAAATAATTTTTTTGCAGGAATAATTGTCCTTAATACCGAATAGGAAGTGTGGCAAATAAAGCAGACCAGGCAAAGTAATTTATAACCTGCTTGTTCACAAGCAGGTATTTTCATAAAAATAAAGCACTAGTGCTATAGGAATAATTCTTTGGGTTCACTATGGGGAGGGAACCGCGATGTATCTTAAACGACTGGAAATGCATGGTTTTAAATCTTTTGCTGATAAAACTACATTTGATTTAACGCCGGGAGTGACTGTAATTGTGGGGCCCAACGGCTGTGGCAAAAGTAATATTACTGATGCAATACGGTGGGTTTTGGGCGAACAGTCAGCCCGCCATCTGCGCGGTTTGCGCATGGAAGATGTTATTTTCAATGGTTCAGCTAAACGTAAACAGTTAAGTTTTGCCGAGGTTTCCCTTACCTTTGATCATAGTGACGGTGCTTTAGGGGTAGACTACCGGGAAATTACGGTAACAAGGCGATTATACCGTAATGGCGAGAGTGAGTATTTACTAAATAAACAGCCCTGCCGTTTAAAAGATATTTTAGAATTGTTTATGGATTCAGGCGTCGGAAAAGAAGCTTATTCTTTCATTGGGCAGGGGAAAGTCGAAGAAATAATACAGGCGCGGCCGGAGGAAAGACGTCAATTTTTTGAAGAAGCGGCAGGAATTCTAAAATACAAATACAGAAAGCGTGAAACAGAGCGACGTCTTGCCGAAACTGCAGATAATTTAATCCGTATTAATGATATTATTCACGAATTATCTGCACAATTGGAACCACTGGCTGTTCAAGCAGAAAAGGCCCAAAAATATTTATCACTGCGCGAAGATTTAAAAAAGCATGAAGTTGATTTACTGGTTTCAGATGCGCTTGAGCTGCGTCAGCGTTGGTATGAAGTTGACGGCAAGCTAAAAACGGTTGCAGATGAACTTTTAAAACAGCGGACAGAGCTAAGGCGTCAAGAAACACAGCTTACTTCTAATCAGTTTAAATATGATGAAGAGCAAGCAGCAGTGACAGAATTACAGCAAGAATTAAATATTCTTAATTCTGAATTAGGAAAGGCGCAAACGCAAACAGCGGTGCTAGAGGAAAAAATAAGCAGCATAGAACGCCAGCTTGCGGAAATAAAAAGCAGTCTTGCTGCTTTGCAGCAGGAAGAGGAACTTTTGTGCAAAGAAATAAAAGCCCATAATGCTGAACTGGAGCTTTCAGCTAATGCCTTGAAACAGGCTGCAGCTGAATTGGAACAAGCACAGGAAAAACTTGAGGCCTTGGATAATTCGGCGGAAGCAAAACATTCCCAGGCAATTCAAAAGCAATTGGAAGCTATTTTGATGGAGATTCAGGAGTTTAAACTGCAATCTGAACGATTAATTCTGGAAAATAGGCAGCTTGAAGAAGATTTAACGGAATTAAAGTCAGAAGAAAAAAGAAAAATAGAAAAAACAAAGATACTGCAGGAGCAGTATAAAGAGTTGCAGGGAAAAAAGAAAAAGCTGGCCGAGCAAAATGAAATAAAGAGCCGGGAATTGGCTGCTTTGCAACTTGAACAGCAAGATCTTTTAAAGCAGCTGGAAAGATTGGCACAAAAATCTCAGACAGAAGAAAAAGCAATGATGATTACCAGCAATAAGCTAACTGTGCTGCAGGAATTAGAAGAGAGCATGGCAGGCTATTATCGTGGTGTTAAGACAATTCTTGCAGCCAGAAAAGAAAAGCAGCAATTCAGAGCTATCTATGGCACGGTGGCAGATTTATTGGAAGTTCCGTCCCGCTACGTTGTCGCGGTAGAAACAGCATTAGGTTCTGCGCAGCAAAATTTAGTAGCTGAAAATGATAAAGTTGTGCGTGAGGCTATTGCCTATTTAAAACAGTGTAAAGGCGGCAGGGCAACATTTTTACCCTTGAATATTCTTAAAACGACAAAACGGCATCCAAAGGCAGATAAAGTTAAAAATCTGCCGGGTTACATAGGTGTAGCTGCTGACTTAGTAAAAAGCAAAGATTTGTTTGCTATTGTTAAGGAGTCACTTTTAGGACGAATTCATGTTGTTACAGATTTGGAGGCGGCACTGCCTGTGGCGGAGGCTTTGAATTTTAGTGAGCGTGTGGTCACATTAGATGGAGATATGATTGCTCCTGGCGGTGTCATGAGTGGAGGCTTTGAAAGAAAACAAAGGGGAGTGCTTTCCCGGCGTAAAGAGATGGCTGTGCTGAAAAAGACGCTGCAGCAGCATGAGGAGAAGCTGCAATCTATTCAGGCCGAAGCACACAGTTTACAGCAGTACAGTACGGACATCAGCCAAAAAATAGCCAGAGTTATTGAGCAGCGCCAACAGATAGAGTTGGAGTTTGGGTTAAATGAAAATGAAATAAAGTATATACAAAAACAGTTATCTGAGTTGGCCGAGGAGAAAGAAAATCTGCTGCTGGCAGCAGAAAAAATCAGGGCACAAATAAAAACTTGCCGTGATAATTTAGAACAAACAGGAAATAAGCTCGACGCTCTTCGGACTGAAGAAAATAAATTGCGCAGCGAATTATTGGATTTGGCAGGTATCTTAAGTAAAAATGCGGAAGAAAAACAAAGGCTGCAGGAATATTATACGAATTGCCGAGTAAACTTGGTTTCTTGTCAAAAACAGCAGGAGCGTAATCTGGAAGAAAAGGAGCGCCTGCGATTTCTACAAGAACAATTGCAGAAAAAATATCATGATAAAATTACTGAAATGCATTCTTTACAGGAAAAACACAAACAATTGAACGCTGCGCTACAATCAGTACAAGTGGATGCTTTATCGCTGCAGAAAAAACGTTCTCAGCTTATCAGTAAGTTGGCGGAGCGGGAAGCATTACTGAAAGCCATGTCCACGCAATACCGTGAAACCACTGAATTTCTGCGGCAGCAGGAAAAGGGGCTGGCCGGCTTGGAACGAAAACAGGCTCGTTTAGAGATGGAACGTGAACGCATCGAAAGTGAGCTACAGCATATTCTAGCTCGTCTGCGCGACAGCTGGGAACTGGAATTTGAGGCGGCTCAAGAATTGGCAATGCCTGTAAAAGACAAAGATGCGGCACAAAAGGCCGTTCTCAAAATTAAAGCAGAACTAAATTCGCTGGGCCATGTCAATCTGGGAGCCATTGATGAATACCAGCGTATCAAGGAACGGGTGGCATTTCTACGGGCGCAGCGAACTGATTTGCAGGAGGGGGAAAAGGATTTACTTCGTCTCATCCGCGAAATAGACAGCCGGATGGGAGAAAAATTTCTTGCTACTTTTTCTGCAATGCAGCAAAATTTTGCTGAAGTTTTTAAAAACTTGTTCGGTGGCGGGCGTGCCCAATTGCGGCTTACAGATCCCGAAAATCCGCTGGAATCCGGGATAGAGATAGTGGCACAACCTCCCGGGAAAAAGCTGCAGCATCTTTCCTTACTTTCCGGTGGAGAAAAGGCATTGACGGCAATTTCTTTGCTTTTTGCTTTTCTGAAATTAAGGCCTACTCCCTTTTGTGTGCTTGATGAAATTGAATCAGCTTTGGATGAAGCCAATTTGGTGCGTTTCAATGAGTTTTTGCGCAGTTTCAGTGCGCAGACACAATTTATCCTTATTTCTCACCGCAAACGCACTATGGAACAAGCAGATATTCTTTATGGCGTAACAATGGAGGAATCAGGTGTTTCAAAAATAATTTCCGTACGTTTACGTGATGATAATAAACTGCCGGTTGAAAGTGCATAAAGCAAGTTGTATAAAGCCAGCTAGAAAAGAAAGGTGGAGGCCTATATGGGATTATTTGGACGTATTAAAGCCGGGCTTCAAAAAACACGATCCGGCATTATGAATCGTCTGGAAGGACTTTTTAGCCGTAAAAATTTTGATGACGGTTTTTTTGAAGAACTTGAGGAAGTATTAATCAGCGCAGACCTGGGAGTGGAAACTACTCTTGACTTAGTGGAAGATTTGCGTCAAAAAGTAAAAGATGAAAAGTTGACGGAACCAGATGACGTTATAGCTGCTTTAAAGCAGTTGCTGTTAGATATTTTGGGTGAGAGTGAGGAGTCATTAGAACCACCAACTGAAAAACCGTCCGTTATTCTTGTGCTAGGCGTAAACGGTGTCGGTAAAACCACTACTATCGGTAAATTGGCTGCCCGTTATCGCCGGCAGGGGAAAAAGGTTTTATTGGCTGCCGGTGATACATTTAGGGCTGCAGCCATTGAACAGTTGGAAATCTGGGCAGAACGTACACAAAGTGAACTGGTAAAACATCAGCATGGTGCCGACCCGGCTGCTGTTATTTTTGATGCGATTAATGCAGCCCGGGCCCGCGGCTGTGATGTGGTGCTTTGTGATACGGCGGGGCGACTGCATAACAAAGCTAGTTTAATGGAGGAATTAAAAAAAGTGCATCGCGTAATAGCAAAGGCCCTGCCGGGAGCACCGCATGAGGTTTTGTTGGTATTGGATGCAACCACGGGCCAGAATGCCTTGGCGCAAGCTAAAGTTTTTAATGAGGCAGCACCTTTAACCGGTTTAGTTTTAACGAAATTGGACGGTACTGCTAAAGGAGGCATAGTTATCGCTGTGGCTCGCTCTCTAAAAATACCGGTAAAATTTATTGGTGTGGGGGAGGGTATAGAAGATTTGCAGCCCTTTATAGCTCAAGAGTATGTAGAAGGGCTTTTTCATGCCGATTAATTTTTAAAAGAGATCCGGCGGCCAAGGAAGGCTGTCGGATTTTTTTCAAAAGAACTTGCCAACAAAAAAAATGTAAGGTAAAATTATTGCTGTAAAGCGATTTTCCTTTACAGCAATAACGGGATGTGGTACAATGCTTGAGGATGTAACGAGGGTAAATTTGCTGTATGATTTTTATGGCAGTTTGTTAACTCCAAAACAAAGGGAATGCTTGGAATTATACTATCAGGATGATTTAAGTCTGGCGGAAATAGCTGACCAGGACGGAATCTCGCGCCAGGGTGTACATGATTTAGTAAAAAGAGCAGTACGCACTTTAGAAAAAGCAGAACAACGCCTGGGGCTTGTTGTTCGTTTTTCTGCTCAGGAAAAAGATTTAAAAAGATTAGCGGCTATTCTTTCGCAAAATAAAATTAGTGACAGTGACCGCCTGGAAGCGCTGGCCATTGTGGAGAAACTGCTGGAGTAAGCGCAGGAGGAATAAGATGATTTTTGAAAGTCTATCAAACAAATTGCAGGATACTTTTAGGCGTTTGCGCGGGAGAGGCAAACTAACTGAAAAGGATGTTAATACCGCACTGCGGGAAGTACGTTTAGCCCTCCTGGAAGCCGATGTTAATTTTAAAGTTGTTAAAGATTTTATTGCCGCTGTTAAAGAGCGTTCTTTAGGTAGCGAGGTTATGGCAAGCCTAACGCCGGGGCAGACGGTAATTAAAATAGTGAATGAAGAGTTAACGAAACTTATGGGAGGGTCTGTGGCTGAGCTTTCACAGGCTGCTGCTCCGCCCACCGTTGTAATGATGGTGGGACTGCAGGGTGCAGGTAAGACAACTTCAGCAGCAAAGTTAGCCCTCTTATTAAAAAAGAAAAAACATGCTCCTTTAATCGTAGCTGCCGATATTTATCGCCCTGCGGCCATTAAGCAGCTACAGGTACTAGGTGAGCAGCTGGACATTCCGGTTTTTCAGATGGGGCAGCAAGAACCTGTACAAATTGCTAAAGCTGCTTTGGAGTATGCTAAAAAGCACAAGCATGATTATATGATAGTGGATACGGCCGGCCGTCTGCATGTGGATGAGAAATTAATGGAAGAACTGGAAAGGATGTCAGCTACGCTGCAGCCGCAGGAAATCTTATTGGTAGTGGATGCTATGACCGGACAAGATGCTGTTAATGTGGCGCAAGCTTTTAAGGAACGCCTGTCGCTGACGGGAGTGGTTTTAACCAAACTTGATGGTGATACACGTGGCGGAGCAGCTTTATCGGTACGCGCCGTTACAGGTTGTCCCATTAAATTTGCCGCTCTAGGTGAAAAAACCGATGCCTTTGAACCCTTTCACCCGGATAGAATGGCATCGCGCATTTTAGGTATGGGCGATGTGCTGACACTGATTGAGAAAGCACAAGCCTCATTTGATGAAGATAAAGCCCGTGATTTAGAAAAAAAACTGCGAACACAACAGTTTACTTTGGAAGACTTCCTAGAGCAAATGGAGCAGTTAAAAAAAATGGGCCCGCTTAATCAGATTTTCGAAATGCTGCCCGGAATGGGCGGTATGGGGAAAAAATTAAAGGATATACAGTTGGATGAAAAGCAATTTGCCAGAACGGAAGCTATTATAAAATCTATGACAAAACAAGAAAGACAAAATCCCAAGATTATTAATAGCAGCCGACGAAAAAGAATTGCCGCAGGTAGCGGCACGCGGGTGCAGGATGTTAATAATTTGTTAAAGCAGTTTGATATGGTGCAAAAAATGATGAAAAGATTGGGCAAAAAGGAAAAAGGTAAAGGCATAAGAAGATTTCCTTTTCTTTAGATAGATTTTTATCCTATGTAAGGAGGTGATATGTATGGCTGTTAGAATCAGATTAAAAAGGATGGGTGCCAAAAAGCGTCCTTTTTACCGTATTGTTGTGGCTGATTCACGCTCACCGCGTGATGGCGCCTTTATTGATGAGATAGGTTACTATAATCCCACCACTGAGCCGGTCACACTGAAAATAGACAGTGAAAAAGCTCAGGCATGGCTGCAGAAAGGCGCACAACCTTCCGATACAGTGAAAGCACTGTTGAAAAAAGTAGACCTCAGTAAGTAAATGATTGGACGGTGATGAAAGTGAAAGAATTGCTCGAATTCATCGCCAAAGCCTTAGTGGATCACCCGGACGATGTACATGTTAATCAACAGGAGGATGAACACTCCATCAAGTTAGAACTGCGTGTTGCTGCAGCTGATATGGGAAAAGTAATTGGCAAGCAAGGTCGTATTGCCAAAGCCATTCGCACGGTAGTTAAAGCTGCGGCCGCCGCAGAAAAGAAACGTGTTTTTGTGGAAATCGTCGATTAGGCGGTGATTAAATGGAGCCAATGGCCACCATCGGCAAGGTTATCAGCACCCACGGCACTAAAGGGGCACTTAAAGTGCAGCCCTATTCTGATTTTCCGGAACGTGTTAAAATGTTAGAGCGGGTATTTTTGGAGATTAATGGTATCAGAAAGCCTTATTTGGTGCAGGACGCCTTTATCAATGGCAGGTTTTGGGTGATAAGCCTAGCCGGTATCGAGGGGATAGAAGCTGCTCAACAGTTAAGGGGCGCATTAATTCTTATTCCTTTGTCAGAAAGACTGGAGCTGCCGCAGGATACTTACTACTGGGACCAAATCATTGGTTTGGATGTTTATACTGTGAGCGGGCAAATGCTGGGAATAGTGCAGGATATTTTGCAGACAGGCAGCAATGATGTGTATGTTGTAGAATCTCAGCAGGGTAAAGAGATTCTTATTCCGGCCTTAAAAGATGTGGTCAAAAAAGTCGATTTAGAAAACGCTCGCATGGAAGTAGATTTACCTGACGGTCTGATGTGAGGTGAATTAGTTGCGGATTGATATCCTTACTATTTTTCCCGGGATGTTTGCGCCCCTCACTGAAAGCATTATGAAAAGAGCTACGGAAGCCGGTCATGTACAAATCGTTGTTACTGATCTGCGCGATTTCGCCCTTAATAAACACCGTAGCGTTGATGATTATCCTTATGGTGGCGGTCCCGGAATGATAATGCAGGCGGAACCTTTTTTTCTGGCAGTGGAATACTTACAAAAACAAACAGCATCTGCCGGTAAAGTATTACTTATGTCTCCCCTTGGAGAACGTTTTTCACAGCAAAAAGCGGCAATGCTGGCAAAGGAACAACACCTTATTTTGCTCTGTGGCCATTATGAAGGCATTGATGAACGAGTTCGTGCTTTGGTAGATGAAGAGATTTCGATAGGTGATTTTATTCTTACAGGCGGTGAAATACCGGCTATGGTGGTAGCGGATGCGGTAGTACGTTTGCTGCCGGGCGTTTTGCCGCAGGAAGCGGTTGCCGATGAATCTTTTGTTCATGGTTTATTGGAGTATCCTCAGTACACGCGTCCGGCTGAATTTCGCGGAATGAAAGTGCCTGAGGTTCTACTTTCAGGTGATCACGAGAAAATTAGAGAGTGGCGCCGTAAACAATCATTGTTACTTACTTTAACCCATAGACCTGATTTGCTGCAGCAGGCAAATTTAAGTGATTCTGAACGGCAACTACTGCTGGATGAGGCCGCCAAAAGAAAAATCGAGCTTTTGTTGTAAAGCAATTTTTTGTATGATATAATTTTTTTTGTTGCCATCAACTTGCGATGGAAAGGAGGCAATGACATGGATATTATTCATCAACTAGAAGAGGAACAAATGAAAAAAGATCTTCCGCAAATTTCACCGGGAGACACAGTACGTGTTCACGTGAAAGTTATAGAAGGAGCCCGGGAAAGAACTCAAGTGTTTGAAGGCGTTGTAATAAAAAAACAGGGCAGCGGCTTGCGTGAAACTTTCACAGTGCGCCGCGTTAGCTATAATGTTGGCGTAGAGAGAACATTCCCTTTGCACTCACCTAAGATTGAGAAAATAGAAATTGTGCGTCGTGGTGCAGTGCGTCGTGCCAAATTATATTATTTGCGTAATCTAACGGGTAAGGCAGCCCGCATCAAAGAAAAGCGCAACTAAAGAAAAAGAGAGGACTGTCACTGCAGTCCTCTTTTATACCTGCCAAGTTGGAAAGAAGGAAAAAAATGCACGAAACGGCTAAAAACGAAATGTGGGAATGGATCAAGTCCATTATCCTGGCTGTTATTTTAGCGTTAGTTATTCGCGCTTTTTTAGTTGAAGTATTTCTTGTCCAGGGTGACTCCATGCTTCCCACACTACATGATAGAGAGCGATTATTAGTAAGTAAAATTCAATATTATTACCGCGAGCCTCAAGCAGGAGAAATAGTGGTATTTCGGGCTACAAAAGAGAGGGATTTTATTAAACGCGTTATTGCTACGGCGGGTGACGAAGTAAGGATTGCACCTGATGGTGTCTATGTGAACGGTGAAAAAATTAGGGAAGATTATGTTTTGGAAAATGCGCGTGAATCCTATGGGCCTGTTATCGTGCCGGAGGGAACTGTTTTTGTGATGGGAGATAATCGTAACAACAGCATGGACAGCAGGCATCCCAATGTGGGTTTTATAGAATTAGAACGAATTAAAGGAAAGGCGATTTTTATCTTTTGGCCGCTGAAGAATATGAGAGCTATATCATTAGAATAGGAAGATGCTCATGGAAGTACAATGGTACCCTGGTCAGATGGCCAAAGCCAAAAGGCTTCTGCGTGAAAATTTAAAACTGGTGGATGCTGTAATTGAGGTGCTAGATGCCCGTATTCCTGCTTCTAGTCAAAATCCCGATATACGTCAAATACTGCAAAACAGGCCTGTAGTAGCTGTTTTGACCAGACCCGATTTGGCTGATCCGGAGGAAACGGAAAAATGGCTACAGCTATTGGGTAGGCAATATTTTATAGCGGCTGCAGTTAATGCCCGCATGGGAACGGGAATAAAAAGATTATTTGCCGGCTTAAAATCTATACCTAAGCGCCGCAAACATAAGCGTCGACCTTTAAGATTAATGGTGGCCGGAATTCCCAACGTAGGTAAATCATCGTTAATAAACCGTCTCATAGGACGTAATGCCGCCATTACCGGTGATAAACCGGGTGTGACCACAGGTAAGCAGTGGATCAGGCTGCCTGGGGACCTAGAGTTATTAGACACGCCAGGTTTATTGTGGCCCAAAATTGCAAATAAAGAACAGGCTTTTTGCCTGGCAGCCGTTGGTTCAATTAAGGATGAAATTATTAATCTACTTGAGCTAGGCCATGAATTGATTAAGTATTTCGAGCGGCATGCACAACAAAATATTTATCAGCGTTATAAAATAGAAACGGAAATTAAAGATCCCAATGAGATTATGATTGAAATTGGGAAACGCCGTGGTTGCTTAAGAAAAGGCGGCGAAGTTGATCTGGAAGCGGCAGCTCGCATATTAATTAAGGATTTTCGTGAGGGTAGGCTTGGTCGTATTACCTTGGAAAAGGCTGCGGCAGTGGGAGAGGAAAATGAAGGATTTTAGTAAAATGACAGTGGCGGAAATTAGCCGTTACCTAAGTGAAGACAGCCCTGAGCGCGGGGAGCTGGACTTATTGGCAGCAGACTCGAGAGTAGGAGTACAGCGTTTATTAAAAAAACATTTGCAAAAAAGCAATGCAGAAAGGTTAGAGGAAAAAAGGCTCGCAGCTCTGCTAAAATATGAAAATAAAGCTCGACAGCTTGGTTATACATATATTGCCGGTGTAGATGAAGCGGGAAGAGGGCCGCTGGCGGGGCCTGTGATGGCAGCCGCAGTTATCCTACCTGAAAATTTTCTTTTGCCTGGTTTAAAGGATTCTAAGAAACTAACACCGAAAAAGAGAGAAGAACTATATACACAAATAACTGAGGCAGCCATTGCTTGGTCAGTTGCCAAAAGTGATGTGTTAGAGATTGATCGATATAATATTTTTCAAGCTACCAAGTTGGCTATGAAACGCGCCATTAGTGCTTTGCCTGTTGTTCCCGATATCGTTTTAATCGATGCCATTACCATTGAAGGGTTAAAAATTCCCCAGCAGAGTATCATTAGCGGTGATAGTTTGTCCGCTTCTATTGCGGCTGCCTCCATTTTGGCTAAAGTTACGCGCGACCGCTATATGATAGAGCTGGACAAAAGTAATCCGGATTATGGTTTTGCCCAACATAAAGGATATCCCACTAAAGCGCATCGCCAGGCCATTGCCCGCATGGGGCTAACTTGCCATCATCGGCGTTCATTTTTAAGGGAAGTTGAACAGAAATGAGAAAAATAGGTCTCCGTGGTGAAGATATTGCGGTCTCCCATTTAAAGGATAATGGTTATAAAATTTTAGCGAGAAATTGGCGCTGTGAACGTGGAGAGCTTGATATTGTCGCCAAAGACGGTGAGATTCTTGTTTTTGTAGAAGTAAAAACACGCCGAACAGATCGGCATGGTACGCCGGCAGAAGCTGTTGACATCCGCAAGCAGGAGAGACTACGCCTTTTAGCCCTTTACTATATTCATCAGACCGGCACAACGGCACCGGCTTATCGATTCGATGTAGTGGCGGTAGAGGCACAGACAGAAAAAGTTACTTTATATAAAAATGCTTTCGGTTAAATTAGTTCAGGCAGATAAAAGCCGTGGGAAGTATACACCCTTGGCTTTTTTATTTTATACCGGAAATATTTCCAGAGATATGGACACGGCAGGATACTCGTGGAAGTAAGTAGCCTTTTGCCATATCTACTACTGTTTCTGGCTGCGGCAGTTTAATTTCTTTTAGGAATAATCCTCCGGCTTTGCGTAAGTTTACATAACATGTTATTATAATCAACATACAAGCTAACCGAATAAACCTTAGTTTTAAAGGTACAAAAATGCTTGAAGGTTAAAGGAGGTTTAAAAGATGAATAAAAAAATATTTGCAATACTAATTGTCTTTTCTTTCGGTTTGACTCTTTTTACCGGTGCGGCCGCTCAAACTCTACAGTTTGGTGAGCGGGAATTGAAAATAGGCGATCGCGGGGAAGACGTTGCCGTTTTGCAGCAATTTCTCAATGATAATAACTACAGAGAAGGAAGAATCGATGGAGTTTTTGGCCCATTAACTTATGGTAGCCTAATCGAATTTCAAAAAGACCATAACTTAAAGGCTGACGGTATTTTAGGTGGAGAAACTTTAGAAAAAATAATGGAAATGTTGGATAAAGAGCCTTTAGACAAAACTGAGGAAGTAAAAAATACAGAAGCCATGCCGCAAACTATGATGGCTTTTTCTGAAATCCATCTTACGGCAGCCGACTTTGATTTGTTTGCTCGTTTAGTGCATGCTGAATCTGCTGGAGAGCCATTTGAAGGTCAAGTGGCGGTGGCTGCCACGGTTCTTAACCGGCTAAAAAGTGATCTTTATCCCAATACTATCAGCGGCATAATCTATCAAGTAGAAAGCGGCCGTTATCAATATAGTCCGGTATTAGACGGGCGGATCAATTTACCGGCCGGTGAAAGTGCCAAACGTGCTGTACGTGAAGCCTTAAAAGGCTGGGATCCTTCAGCAGGTGCGACTGGTTTTTATAATCCTGCTAAAACGAGCAATGCCTGGGTACGCAGCCATCCGGTAACCACAACCATTGGCTCTCACGTCTTTTTTAAGTACTAACTTTAAACAACAAAACGGAGACCTGCAGGTCTCCATTTTGTTGTTTATGGCAATAAAGCTTTTTTAACCGCTTGTTGTACACGGCTGCCGTCGGCCTTACCTTTGACCTGCGGCATCAGTTTTCCCATAACTTTGCCCATGTCTTTGACAGAGGTGGCATTCACTTCACTGATAACTTGATTAACCAGGGCAGCCAATTCCTCATCACTTAACTGGCGGGGCAAATAGGCTTCTAGAAGAGCAATCTCTTCTTCATTTTCCCGGACCAAATCTTCACGGCCGCCTTTTTTAAATTCTTCACAAGCGTTACGCCTTTGTTTTATTTCCCTTTGAATTACGGCAATAATATCTTCATCACTTAGAGTAGTGCGTTTGTTGATGCTTTCATTTTTAATGGCTGCAATTAACATGCGCAGAGTTGTTACTTTTTTCTTTTCGCCGGCTTTCATGGCTTGTTTCATGTCATTTTGTATTTGTGTAAGCATATTTTGTCCCCCTGGTAGAAATTTCTTTTCTTTTATTTATTATAGTGTGCAGCAAAATAAAATGCAATTTTTACTACTTATAGATAGATTCTACAGTACATCCGGGATAATAGTGAAGCAATATTTCTTCATAGGTAAAACCGTCAGCAGCAAGACCGCGGGCGCCCCATTGGCTCATTCCAGATCCATGGCCGTTTCCACCGCCTTGGATCAGTACAGATTGGATTTGGTTTTTCTCATTACGGTGGATAGTGAATACTGTAAAGGCGCTGGGGAGAATGCTGTAATTTATCAGTTTAGAGCCGTCATGGCGTAATAAAACAACATCGTTAACATTGCTTTGTGGCCGCAATATAAAACGGATATTATATTCCTTAAGAATACGGAAGGTGCCCTTACTGCCTTCGATCTCCAACTCCATAATGTTGCCGCCTGCCCCACGGCGTATAACTCTGATATCTTTTAGTTCCCCTAGAGGGTCATCACTAATTTTTTTGCTAATATAATTGTTGCCGTCCTTTGTCAGAATAAAATCAGGTTGTGCTTGATATCGCTCTTGTAAATTGGTGCTTATAACTTTTTCCAGATCGGTTCTTGTCATTTCTACCTGCCAGCGAAACCAGGGCGAAGCTTTATCGTAGCTGTCCCAGTGGCTGGTTGAAAAGAAGACTTGTGCACCTGCTTCTGTATTGACTTCAGGCAATGTACCTGAACGTAATTGCGGCATCGCAATTAGATATGGCAGCGATGCTCCTGGGAAAGCGCCGCTTTTGCTGTCATGCCAGACTTCTTCATTATTTGCTGTGACGCCGGCAGAGGTGGAAAAAAAGCGTGTGTCGGCAATATCTAGGCCATATTTTACGATTTTGCCCTGTGTATGATTTACTGCCCTGGTGCTTAGTTCGTATTCAGGCACATTATTATATACTTGCGAAGCTACACTGTCATCAACATGAGCAGCAAAAGAACGGAATCCACTGCGTAAAATTGATGAGACGGCATAAGAGCGGGCTGCTACTGCCTGCACCTGCAGCGGTACTTCTCCAAAACTTATGGGCATTTCACTGGGAACTACAGAATAGAGATAAGCTTCCAAGGGTACTTCATTAACCAAAAGCAGCGAGCCATTATGTAGGCTAACCTCCAGATGACCGCGGTAAGCGGGAACAAAAGGAGGACTGCCCCGACGAATAGTATGTACTTGGATACGGCCATTGCCGCTGGGGGTAATGTATAGGCGGTTTGGGTAGGTTTCTACTGCTCCGGAAGGGAATTTTACTATGATATTGTTTTGACCGGGTTGAAAAGTTAATCTGTCGCCGGCGTTAAAGTGTTGTTGTTTGCCGGTAATTTTTTCTGTTAAGGTAAAAGCTGTGGTGGCTGATATAGTGGCAGTAGAATGACTGAGACCGGTAAAATCGGTAGTATTTAAGCAGACACGAATTGTGTCCGGCACAAATTTTTCCGGCAGCATTACTGCCTGCACTTTCTCATCCTGGAGGTAGAGGGTTAGATTTTGCATACCCACTATGGCCGATGTACTGTCCGTAATAGTGTAGTTATCATTTTGGGCTTGAAAATACATCACATGGGGAGCTAACTGGTGAAAACCTGTATTTTCTCCCTCCAGTAAATTTGTATTATGTGTTAAAAGTTTTGTGACGTTAACGGTTGGAAGTCTGTTAAAGTAAATAAGAGTGTCAGCTAAGGCTACGACCAACCCGGCATCACCGCGCTTAACGGAAACTTCGGCATGCAAAATAATGTGTTTATTGTCTGATGTCAGCAGTTTTACCGTCTTATTTGCAGTTTCTGTAACCAAGGCTAATGGTATAACTGATAATGCCGGTAAATTATCTAACAACCACTGCCCATTTTCACGGCTTATTTCTAGTGTAGCTGTTTTTAGTTGATTGCCGACTTTTAGTGTAATTAAGACTAAAGCACGATTAATGGAGCGTAAACGTATTTGCTCGATTTTTTCAAATGAGATTAAATTATCCATTTGTAAAGCCGTTAAAAGTTCTTCTTTTTGCGGGTAACTTGGTGAGAGGTACTTTTGGGCAGATTTACTATCCTCTTTTGCCATGGAAAAGAAAAGTTCCACATTCTGAGAAATTATTTTTTCCGCTTGTTGTTTATAAAAATAACCTCCCGTTACCAGTAAACAGCAAAGTAGCAGAATCAACAGTAACTTTTTCATGGAGAAACTCCTTTCAGGAAATAAACATTGACACGAACATACGTTTGGCTTATAATGGAAGAAAATAGCAGGAGTGGATAAAGATGCTTGCCAGGGTAAACGGCTGTACCATTGCCGGCATAGAGGGCAAAATGGTAGATGTGGAAGTATATCTCTCTGCCCAACTGCCTAGTTTTGACATAGTAGGATTACCGGATACAGCTGTACGCGAAGCGCGTGACAGAGTACGCGCAGCCATTAAAAACAGTCAGCTGGAATTTCCCCAGCAGCGTATTGTGGTAAATTTAGCGCCGGCTGACTTAAAAAAAGAAGGACCACAGCTTGATTTAGCTCTTGCTTTGGGGATATTGCAGGCCAGCGGACAGTTGGAAAAGCAGAATGTGCCCATGGCGATTATCGGCGAATTGGCCTTAGACGGCAGTTTGCGCGCTGTGCGCGGTGTTTTACCTATGGTTATCGCGGCACGAGATGCGGGTATAAAAAATATCCTTTTGCCTTTAGCCAATGCCGCCGAAGCCTCTCTAGTAAGCGGGGTGCATGTCATCGGCGTCACTTCATTAACAGAAGTTTTGGCTATTCTAAGCGGACAGACGGAACCGGCTGTTATACCACAAAACACACCGGTTAAAAGTCGGATCAGTGCTGATTTTAGAGAAGTGAAAGGGCAGGAGGGAGCAAAGCGTGCATTGGAAGTGGCAGCAGCAGGCGGTCATAGTTTGCTGATGACCGGACCGCCCGGCTCCGGTAAAACAATGCTGGCACGCTGCGTACCATCAATTTTACCCCCTATGTCAGAAGAGGAAAGTTTAGAAACGACTAAGATATACAGTGCAGCAGGTTTATTACAGGAAACTACAGCTTTGATAACAGAGCGTCCTTTTCGTAGCCCCCATCATACAGTAACGTCGGCAGCTTTATGTGGTGGTGGGCGCAACCCGCGTCCCGGTGAAGTTAGCTTGGCGCATAACGGAGTTCTTTTTTTAGACGAACTACCGGAGTTTAAACGTGAAACTCTGGAGGTTTTACGTCAACCATTGGAAGAGGGCTTTGTTACCGTAACCAGAATGATGGCCGCTTATACTTTTCCCGCCCGTTTTATGCTGCTTGCCTCCATGAATCCCTGCCCCTGCGGTATGCTGACGGATAAAGAAGCAGAATGCATTTGTACTGATCGTCAAGTTTTTAATTATAGGCATAAAATTTCCGGGCCCTTGTTAGATCGACTGGACCTATTTGTAGAAGTGGCGCGGTTACGCTATGATGAAGTGGCCGGACAAAAGAACGGTGAAAATTCAGCAGAAATTGCCAAACGGGTGGCAAGAGCGCGCGGGCGGCAGCTTGCACGTTTTCGGGGAGAAGGTATTAGTCATAATGCCGAAATGAAGCCGCAGCATCTGGATAAATATTGTCGGTTGGATGCAGCCGGCCGCGATTTATTACGTCATGCATTTTCACGGCTGCACTTAAGTGCACGTGCGTATGACCGCATATTAAAAGTTGCCCGCACTATTGCCGATTTAGAAGATGAGCAGAAAATACTGCCGGTTCATCTGGCGGAAGCCATTAGTTACCGTCAACCTGTTTATTACTAAATAAAATAGTGTTAATTCAAACTTCCTTGTGGGAAGAAGTTACGATTTATGCTTGATGCCTTGATGCGAGTTTAATTGTTGGTGTAAAATGGTGAGGGCTTTCACATTATTTTCCCAGTGGAGCATATTGGAAGCTTTTTGAAAATTGACCCACTGATATTTAGTATGTTCAAAGGAAAGCCGAATTTTAGGATCGTTTTTAACTTCTATGGCTAAAACAGAGATGGCACATTTTTTACCATTCATATCAAAAAAATAATAATGTGCGGGATCAATAACTTTTTCATAGTCAGAAATGCCGGTTTCTTCATAAAGTTCCCGTAAAGCGGCATAGCGATTTGCTTCCGGCTCTTCGATAAAGCCGGTTATTGGCTGCCAGTAGCCTCCTAGTGCGGGACTTCGCTTTAACAGTAAATATTCAGGTTCATTGTTTCGCCAACGGTATACTATGGCCATAATGCAGCGGATCATTAAAGATCACTCCTTAGTCTTACTATACATATTAACCACCACAGTGACAAGATTGTTCTGCATAGTGTATGAATAAATCGCGAGGATGTTACCAACAAAAAACATTAAAAGCTGTTTTCTTATGCTGATAAAAGCTTAATGGACATGGCAACTGCATTATAGTATAATGTTGCTAATATTTTCCGCCGGCTTGGCCACTAATTATTACATAAAACACACCGGCATTAAAGCAGTTGAATGGAAGGGTTTAGCAATGAAAAATAAATTATCTGGTTTAGCTACCGGCATTGGGAGTTTTCCCACCCTTACTGCCGAACCGGCACTGAATTTAATTTTTAACCATATTCCGGAGTTACCACACTGGCCTCAATTGCCAGCAAAAGGCAGCAAAGAGGGATTAGTGCGGCAATATCTAAGTCCTCTGTTAGAATTTGGCTTATTGGCAGAAAGTCCTAGGCGTTCTCCTTTCTTTCTTACCGGGGCAGAAGAATGGTTGGAACTCCTGACGGATTTCTATAGTAAAGTGTTGGAAAATCACAGCGAGGAAACAATAGCAAGCTTTGGTCTGCCGCAGGATGTGGCCAGTGGTTTTTATGCATTTTTGCATTACTTACAAGAATTTGGAGTTGGGCCTGCCTGCTGTCTGAAGGGTCAATTAACAGGGCCCTTGACGATAGGCATTGTTGTTACAGATGAAGAAATGCAGCCGGCTTTTTATCATCATGATTTACGCGAGATAATAGTGCGCAGTTTGGCGATGCAAATTTGCTGGCAGGCACGAACTTTAAAACAATTTGGTTTGCCCGTCATTTTATTTTTAGACGAACCCGGCTTATATGGCTATGGGCAGGCTTCCTTTGTAGGTTTATCAAAACATGCTATTCAACACAGTTTAAAAGCGCTTATAGATGTTGCCCATAGTGAAGATATAATGATAGGTATTCATGCCTGTGCCGGGGTAGATTGGTCCCTGCTTTTTGAATTACCCTTTGATATTATTAATATTGATATGTATAATTACTTTACTTCGCTTTTGCCTTATGTGGAGGAATGTAATAATTTTTTAGCCCGGGGAGGATATTTGGCATGGGGTATTGTGCCCACTTCCGTAGAAGTTCAGAAAGAAAGTGTGTCTTCTTTGTTAAAGCGCTTGGATTCAGATCAAGAAAGGCTTGCCACAAAGGGAGTGGATTATCAAACTCTGCGCAAACAGCTGCTTATTACGCCCAGCTGTGGAACCGGCACTTTAACATTGGAGCAAACTACAGCTGTTTACAGACTACTACAGGAACTCAGGGAGCAGTATCAAAAATAAAGCGAATGTCTATGGTACATGATTTCCCCTTGATTGGGAAATTCTTTTTTTAGGCAACTGCTAATAGAGGAAAATGTTGGCCGATGTGGAATTTAGAATGAGAGAATATCACTTAGGGGGGTCGCAATGGATAGCGTAAAAGATTTCTTAAAAGTAATCTGCGAAGCTCCAGGTGTTTCCGGTTATGAACAACCGGTGGCACAGTTAATTAAGGAGTATATCTCAAGTTATGCGGATGAAACACGCCTGGATCGTTTAGGAAATTTAATTTTTTACAAAAAAGGAAGCGGAGACGACAGACCCCGAATCCTTTTGGCAGCCCATATGGATGAGATAGGTTTTATGATAACAAAAATTGAAAAAAACGGATTTTTGCGTTTTTCAGCCGTCGGGGGGATAGATCCCCGCACCATTATTGGTCAAGAAATCATTTTATATGGCAAGGAGAAATTGCCTGGTGTAATTGGGGCTAAACCTCCACACCTCACGAGTGCTGAGGAGCGCGGCAAAGCATATGAGATGGAAGACCTTTTTATCGATTTAGCATTGCCAGAGGAACGTGTAAAAGAATTAGTTTCCGTTGGTGATGTAGCTATTATTCGCCGTGAAGTTTTGGAATTAGCCGGTTCATCCCTCAGCGGTAAAGCTATGGATGACAGGGCCGGTGTTGCTGTTTTGCTGGTTTGTTTAAAAGAATTACAAAAGCTACGTCACCATGCTGATGTTTATGCCGTTGCCACGGTACAAGAAGAAGTAGGGGTGCGCGGTGCCACTACAGCAACTTATGGTATTGTTCCCGATATAGGAATAGCGATAGATGTAACACATGGGGAAATGCCCGGAGTGCCGGAGCATGAAACATGCCGTTTAGGTAAGGGACCTGCCATCACTCTTGGCCCCAATATTCACTCTCAAATTGGAGAAAAACTTATTAATATTTCTAAGGAGTATGGGATTCCTTATCAAATTGAAACTGCAGCCGGACCAACGGGAACAGATGCGCGCGCAATTCAGGTAACACGGGGAGGTATTCCTGCCGGTTTGGTTTCCATCCCTTTACGTTATATGCACACCTCAGTAGAGCTGCTGGATATGGAGGATGTAAAGCTTTCAGGGCGATTGCTCGCCTATTTTATTGCCGCTGTTGATCGGACATTCGTGGAGGGATTGGCATGTTGTTAAAAAAATTAACAGAGGCTTATGCAGTATCCGGTGATGAGGGCAATGTACGTCAGTTAATTCGTGCAGAGCTGGAAAAGCAAGTGGAGGAAATTACCACTGACACCATAGGCAATCTATATGTAAAAACCGGCATTGGCAAGAAACCGCGTGTCATGCTGGCAGCCCATATGGATGAAGTTGGATTAATGGTGGTGGGTTTTGAGAAAAGCGGCTTGTTAAAAATAACTAAAGTTGGCGGCATTGATGACCGTGTTTTAGTTTCCAAGCCGGTAGCAGTGGGAAATAATCATGTGCCCGGTGTAATTGGAGCGAAAGCAATTCATCTGCAAAAAGCTAACGAACGCAAAAAACCTATTGAAATAGAAAATCTCTATATTGATATTGGTGTACACAGCCAGGAAGAGGCAGAAAAGCTGGTTAAAATTGGAGATTATGTGGCTTTCAGTGCTCAAACACGCGAAGTTGGTAAGAACTGTTTGCTCGGCAAAGCCTTTGATGATCGCGTTGGCTGTGCTGTAATCTGTGAATTGATGAAGGAAGATTTTGATCTAGAACTAACAGGCGTCTTTACCGTGCAGGAGGAAGTGGGGCTGCGCGGAGCCGGCGTTGCCGCCTATAATGTTCATCCCGATGTAGCGCTGGTTTTTGAAGCAACTTCTGCTTCGGATGTGGCCGGTACCAAAGAAGCAGGGCATGTTACACAATTGGGTAAAGGGCCTGCCATCACCTTCATGGATTCGTCTTTTATTACGCCACAATACATGATAGATTTAGCAGTTGCAACGGCAGAAGAATTAGGTATTCCATATCAGTTTAGACGCTTGACCACGGCCGGGACAGATGCCGGAAAAATATCTCAGACGCATGAGGGCATACCTAGCATTGTCATTTCAGTTCCCTGCCGCTATATTCATTCTCCGGCTTCTCTTATTAATTTAGATGATTATTACAATACAATTCGCTTGGCTAAAGGGATTTTAAAAGCCATAGCTGAAGGAGGCCTGCAGCATGAAGGAATTGCTTAAAAAATTAAGTGAAACATACGGACCATCGGGACGGGAAGAAATAATTGCCGGCGTTATTCGGGAAGAGCTGCAAGACTACGTGGATGAAATGTTTACAGATAAGATGGGCAATTTATATGCCGTTAAAAAAGGTTCAGGAACCAAAGTGATGGTGGCAGCCCATATGGATGAGATAGGGATTATAGTAACCTATATTGATGAAAACGGTTTCCTCCGTTTTAGTAATATTGGTGGAGTATCACCCTATATTATGTTGGGACAGCGTGTCGTATTTGCCAATGGCACTGTTGGCACCATTGGTATGGAAAAATTAGATGACATAAAAAAACTCACCTTAGATAAACTTTATCTGGATATTGGCGCAAAAAATCGGGAAGAAGCCGAAAAACTGGTTAAGATCGGCGATATTGCCACCTCAGAGCGCCAACTTGTCGTGGCAGGCAACAGAATAATTGGTAAAGCCATGGACAACCGTGCCGGCTGTGCCGTTTTGATTCAGGCTCTGCGCGAACTAAGTGAGACACCCAATGAAATATATGCCGTTTTCACCACACAAGAGGAAGTAGGCCTTAGGGGCGCCCGTATTTCGAGTTACCGTATTAACCCTGAAATTGGTCTGGCAGTAGATGTGACACTGGTGGGAGATACACCCGAAGCACATACCATGAATGTTGAGCTAGGCAAAGGGCCTGCTATTAAAGTAAAAGATAATTCAGTAATATGCCACCCACAAGTAAAAGAACTTTTAGTTGAATTGGCAGAAAAGCATCAAATCCCCTATCAGTTTGAAGTGCTGACAGCAGGAGGCACCGATGCCGGCGCTATTCATCTAACACGCGAGGGCATTCCCTCCGGTGTTATTTCAGTGCCCTGCCGTTATGTGCACACACCCGCTGAAATGGTAGATCTTGATGATGTAGAAGGTGCTGTCAGACTGCTAAAAATTTTCCTTGCTGAACCTATCGATATGCAGAAAATTTACCCTTACTGTTTATAGCATAACGAAAGGGTTCTAAAGGTAGCGAAAAAAGTTAGTGTAAAATTACTATAGGTATTTAGAAGGGAATTGACTTCTAATTACAGAAAAAGACTTCACCGTCCTGTTCGGGGACGAGTAACTAAAAACTAGTCACTCAAGAGG
>JAAZIQ010000055.1 GCA_012800795.1 Bacillota bacterium | reverse complement strand
GTACACACTTCCAGAGGGAATATGATTCCACGCAAGGGAATATAGTAGGACTTGCCAGTGTAAGGAATGCAGTAAAATAGGGACTTGAGGGCATATAGAGGAACTAAAGGGAATATCTCCCACGTTCTTCGGGACCAAGAGGTCGCAGGTTCAAATCCTGTCGCTCCGACCAGCAAAGAATACGAAAACCACGGGACTTTCTAAGCTTCCCGTGGTTTTTTGTTGGATTTGCGTTTCTTTATTAGGTCCATTATTGTTATCCAGGTCTTTACCCATTGGCTGTAAGAAAAACAGTAGCGCGTACTGACAAAAATCGAAGCAAACAACACTTTGCTTGCTTATGTTCAGCCCACTGCAAGAAAAAGTTTCATAAGATAAACCACGGGCTATGTTTTTCCCGTGGTTTTACTTTTACTGGGGCTGATACATCCCTTTTTGCTGCATATAGTTAAAAATACCTTCACCGTGCTGTTGTTCTTCCTTTTGAATATGGTTTAGTACCTGGCGGATTTGAGAATTTTTACATTCAAAAATTGCCGTATCATAAGTACCTGAGACATATTTCTCCGTCATCAGCAAATCATTGCAAAGATCCGCATCTGCCTGGGAAACTAAACCGGTATTGGAATTTGACATATTCTGTCCTGCCTGCTGCCCCGCCTCTCCACCTTGCTGGCTGCCTTGCTGGCCTTGTTGCTGCTGCATATTGGGGATCTGCCCGTTTAAAATCTGTTCTATTGTTTGATAATGCTGTCGCTCTTGGTCCGCATAACTTTGAAATAACTGTGCAAGTTGAGGGTCATTAGCTTTTTGCGCTGCTTCCGTGTATTTTTTTATACAGATCTCTTCATGTTTCTTCTGATCCTCTAAAAGCATTCTCTCTTTTTGCGTTAACTGCATTAAAAAACACCTCCTATTAAAAGTGTCTGCAATAAGAGGTGTTTTATTCCTTATCTCCCCGGCAACTTCCGCATAATTTTCCCCAAACAGTGTGCACAACTTATAAAAAGCGATAATACCGGCATTTTTACTTTTAGGTGTTCTTGATCACTTCATTCATATGGCTTGATAATTATGCAATGTAATGCTACCCGCAGCAGCTTTGATTTCAATCGCCACAATAGCTTTCTTTTTTTCTAAATCCTTACTTTCGTAGAGGCGGTCTCCCACACTAAGAATATGCCCACCTTCACTGTCCACACTAATTAAGGCACCGCTTGTCTTGAGGCGCACACCAATATCATGAGGAACTTTTATGTCAATACTGCAGGCTCCGCTTTCCACTGAAATCCTTTTAACTGCCGGGCCCAAATTAATTGCCAGCTCACCGGCCCCTGCTTTAATATTCAGGCTGGTAACATTTAAGTGCGCAAGATCTAAATCCGCATTGGTTGCACCCGTTCTTAATTTAATCTCCAGCGGAAAATTTTCCTGCACAGCAATATCCCAGCGGGAAAAACGCTTATTTAAATTAAGAGAATTCTCCGGATCACGTATGGTAACTTCCGCCACATCACCTGCACGACTCTCATTAATTTCCGGCTTAATGGTGGACTGCAGACTCAACTGCAGCAGGTCCTTTTCATGATGGCCATGCAAATAAAATTCGCCGGCATGTTGAATAAGATCCAGTCGTAAACTTTTAATATTTTCATCATGCCTGATATTGGTAATAGTAGTCTGACCGGTACCGCGCAGGAAAGAAAATGAAAATATTCCTGTAAAGAATAAAGCCGCCGCTGTGACGATCACCAACAGGCAGCCTAACCCACTACCGCTGCCCTTACCAAAAAGCAACAACACTCCCCATAGTATGAGCAGTAAAGGCCAATAACGCCAAAGCCTGGCAACCGCAGCTGCAGGAATAAAACCTAGATTAACACATAACCAAATCAGACCAACCAGCAGCATTGCTGTTCCTAGGACAATCCGGTCTGCTCTCATTTTTTCCCACCCCATAGGCCGCCGCTAAGAAGCATGACACCGGCAGCAATTATGATTAGGGGCCAAAAATATGGTCTCAAATGTATCCACGGAAAAATTTCGCGAATCAAAAAATATGCTCCTATCGCAATTAGAATTAAGCCCAGCACACGAGTATCGGCAGGTTGTGCTTTCGGTTCAGGCCCTATATCTATAGGCTCATCAATGCCAGGCTCTTCAGGAATGATGATCCAGGCAATAACGTAAGCCGGAAGTCCAATACCGCCAGCCAAGCCTACAACTACCCAAGCCAATCTAACTAAAGTAACATCAATACCAAAATAATTGGCAATACCTGCACATACCCCGCCTATCATTTGCTGCTCCCGTGCCCGATATAGCCTTTTCATTTCTTCACCTCCCTGATACAGAATACGTTAAAAATTTAAATCTTCCTTTATTTATTTTATTTATTTATTGTTATTAACAAGGCTTAAGAATTTTTTATACCATTATCCTATACATAATTAGTTATCGACAGGTAATCTTATTATATGGAGGTGATTAAATGGAAATTAAATCATTCTTGGAAAGAGCCATGTTAAATGAACAGGAACAGGTGCGTGATTATCAACGCTTTGCCCAAAAAACAGATAATGAAGAAATACGAAAAGCTTTTTTTGAATTTGCCGAAACAAGCGGACATACCGCTGCTAAAATTAAAGATTTGCTGGACAATCTTGAAGAAAATTAAAACACCCCAAACGGGGTGTTTCTTTATCCCACATGGCTGCAGCATTTATTCTCCAACAATTCCTCATATGCAGCCAATAATTTTTTTGCCATATTGGTGGAGGAAATCTCCTGCACGGTAACGAGACAGTTTGCTGACATGCGCCGCAGCAATTCTTCATTCTCTAGCAACTGTAAAACGCGCTTGGAAAATTCATCCACGGCAAGATCGGTTAAAAACCCGTCCACCCCATGATTTACCATTTCTGAAGCACCAAGGGCTTTTACGGCGACACTGGGTAAGCCCGCTGCCTTTGCTTCCCCCAATACCAACCCTTGTGTTTCGGTTGTGGAAGCAAAAACAAATATATCTGCGCCGGCATAACAGTTAATTACCGCTTCCCTCGGCATAGAGCCGGTAAAAATAACATGTGGCGCCAGCCCCATTTCCTGAGCCTGGGTCTGCAGTGCTTCCCGCTCCGGCCCGTCTCCCACAATCACCAATACGGTATTGGGCTGAGACTTCCGAATTTGATTGTAAGCTTGAAGCAAAAAGACCACATTTTTTTCCTTACCCAGACGGCCAAGATGAAGCAAAATCTTTTTCTCTTGAGGAATCCTTAGCTCTGTCCGCAACCATTGTCGGTCCACGAAGGAGAATTCACTAGTATCAATCCCTGTGGGAAGGGCCTGTACTTTTGTCTGCACATTTGGTTCAACTATCCTCTTAACCACTTCTGTTGGTGTAATAACTAAATCGCAGCGATTACAAAAATTGCTGGACAGTTTAAGAACCACTTTTTTAGATAAATTCTGGGCAAAGGGAAAATAATGTACATACCGATCATACATTGTATGATAAGTAAAGACAAGTGGTATATTAAAACGTTTGGCACACCTCGACCCCAACAATCCCATGGAAAATGGCGAATGAACATGAATAATATCTAAACCCAGTTCTTTAACCGTTGCGTTTAGATGCAACGAAAACGGAAGCGCTATGGCAAAATCCGGGTATGTCGGTGTCGGAATAGAAGCAAAGCGGTATACACCCTTTTCTGCTTCTTCATAGTTAGGATAATTAGGAGCAAAAATATATACTTCATGGCCCAGTGCTACTAGCTCGGCCTTTGTTGTTTCAATGGAGCGGACAACACCGCTTGTATACGGCTTGTAACTATCAGTAAACATGCCGATTTTCACAAGAGACCCTCCCATAGAATCAATTGCTTGCTCTTTTTTCACATAAGCTGTTCTTACTGTCAGTATGTCCTATTTTTACTAAACAAATCAAGTGCTAAGATAAACATACCGCACCACCCTATTACTAAATAGATTCGACAAAAGCAAATTTAAACCTGCAAAAATGCTTTACAATGCAAACGATAGCTGCTTAATACTCTTTCTTATCTTGAAATCTGACCCAATTCTAAACCACATTTTTTAATTTCCAAGAACTAAAATCTTAAGTTTTTCTTAAAAAAAGCAGCAGGAGCAATTTGACCTGCTGCTTTTTATCATATGAATAATTTTCCCCCACACTTAAACTCTCTTCTTAGCGATCCTGTGCAGGATAAGGCGGCCACTCTGGATTGAAGTCGGGACATGTTCCCAATACTTCGTCACAATCAGGCGGTTCTGGGCAGAATCCGTAAGAAGGAACCGCTATTTGTACAGTTGCCAGTAACTTGAGTAGAGTATATTTACCAATGCAGGCTACGATTTGAGTATGCAGCACCTCTTCTTCCAATTCTTCTCTTTCAACAAATGCCTGCAAGCACTCTAGGAAAGGAATCTCACAATGGAGATATAATCCTTTTTCACCTGCGCGCGGCACATTAAAGGTCTTAATTACGGTATTATCTTCGTACAGCTTTTGTGTAGAGCCATCCTCGAAGATTAATTTAACTTTAACTCTGTAACTTACAGCCACACGTACCCGGCCAGGCGCTATGACTTCACAACATGGACCCTCAATTATTTTGACTTTATAACACAAAACATCGACTATGGGGTTATCAGGATATGCTTCATAACAGAATCTTACTTCATCAACTTGCACATTTTTGCACTCATCATAAACCTTATCCACAAGTATGCAGACAATTTCCGTCGGAGGAGGACAGCCATAGACGGGATCGCATTGGCCTATTTGCACATCTGCAATCTTCTCGCAACCTTTTCCACCTATTTTTGTTTTTTGCACGTTTTTTGCTACCTCCTTTCTTCTAAGTACGTAGGATCAGGCTCCCTACAGTTCTATGCTAATATATGCGCATTGCGTATAGAGTGTGCAGTAAAGCCGAGAAACTTTTGTAGTTCTGTTCATGCTCGGAAAACATATCTTTTATTAAAGGAGGGATGCAAAATGAATACATTTTCCACATTGCCTTATATTTGCCAGGACGAAATTACTTATTGTTTAATGCTAAATAATGAAACCTTAATCTGCGAAATACAAGACCCGAAGACAGGCGAAACTGAAACTGTGCCGTTGCTGGAAAATTGTCAGCGCTTTGAAGCAGCATTGGGACAAAATAACCAACTCCATATTTTAGCAGTTAGCCACCCGCAGATATTAAATTATTTACTTTTAACAGATAAACAGTTGCGGCAGATGCCGTTTATTACAGAAGAAGCACCAGACTATTTTCAATTAGCCAGCAGTCCCAATGGGCAGATTTACTATTGCGCACAGGGCGATGCTAAAATTATTTTGGCCTCATTAAAAGAATTGGATCAGCGAAACCACCAGATAGTCTTGGGACAGCAGCCTGCCCCCCTAAATATGGTTATCGATCAAAATGGCTATGCCCATTTACTAGTTTATGATTTAAAGTCTTTGGAGCTTATCTACCTGACTGTTGAATTAAAAAACTACCACCATCAGCAGCCCTTCACTTTGGCCCCGAAAGTACAACTTCAAACTCATCCTGCTTTTCTTTTTGATTCCGTACAAAACATTCATATCGCTTGGGTCTCAGCACAAGGGCAAATGCTCCAATATCAGGCCAGGTTAGCCGGTGGCTGGCCGGTTGGCGGGTGGCAGCCTCCCCTAACACATCCTCTTGATTTTTCAGCTCAGTTAATGTCCTTTTCCGAAACTTACCCACAGGTAAAATTATGGATTTTCGATGAAAACAAAAACATACATTTTTTTAATCCACATGAAGTGGTGGAAAAAACAGAAAGCTCTTCCTCCAACAAACATCCCGTCCGAATAGCGCAGAACGGTAAAGTTAAAATAGCTTTAGTAACAAAGGACGAAAACACTACTTTACTGGAAAGTGCCAAAGTAGAAATCGAGACACATTCACAAATACAAACTTCTGTAGAAGAAGATGATGACAACCCTCTTCTTCTCCATGCCCGCCGTTTAATGGCCGAAAAAAAACGTCTGGAGTATGAGTTAAGCAAAAAAGAAGCCACCCTAGCCCAATTCCGTCATATGTTGGAACTTTCACAAGACAATATCAGGAAACAAACCATTACCATTAATGAAAAATTGGCCCATTTCAATAATAAAGTAAAAGAATTACGGGAGGAAAATGCTGCTTTGGCTGCAAAATGCAAAGAGCTGGAACAATACCGCGATAACTTTCTGCAAACACAAAAGAAATTGCAAAAAACAGAAGCAATAGTTAATACACAGAATAAAGAACTGATACAACTGCGTCAAAAACTTGACGCTGCCTTAAAACAGGAGAAAGAACTACAGCAGAAAATTAGTTCACTGGAAGAAGAATTACTAAAAAGAAAAGGTGTATGGGATACAGTCGCCGGCTTATTCCAGAAAAAGACATTTCCCAAAGAATAGCCGGATCCGCTGCTATAGCCAACCTGGACTTGGCTAGCTAAACTACAAACAGAACAATTTTCTTATTTCTTGTTTGCTTTTCGGACAAGCGTTTGTTAACTTAATACTTGTCGATACATTTTTATTGGAGGTTTTATATGAAACGACAAGTACTAATCTTTTCCATTATTGTCCTTTTTGTCTCCGTGAATATTGGCAGCACATATGCAGCAACTTTAGCGCCACGCTGGCCACAGCCGGCCTGGTTTGCCCAGTTTGTAAATCCTGCCCAACCTATGCCCACGCCACAACCGGCGCCAAGGTCAGAAGCTGAAGAGCCTACTGCTGCCGGTCTGACGGCTGCAGAGCAAATGGTTTTTGACGGCATTAACCGTGAACGGGCAATGCGTGGACTACAACCTTTAACAATAAACTACGAGTTGGTAAAGCTTGCCCGCCTGAAAAGTAAGGATATGGCTGAAAATAATTATTTTGCCCACCGCTCGCCACGCTATGGTACTGCCTATGATATGATGCGCAATAACGGCATTCGTTACAGTTATGCCGGCGAAAACTTAGCTAAAACCACATCAGCGGCAAATGCTGTAAATTTATTCATGAATAGCAGCACACACCGCTCCACACTTTTAAATGCCCGTTTTAACCAGACGGGGGTAGGAGTTTATCAAAAAGGACGCCAACTTTATATTACACAAATGTTTATAGGTACTCGCTAGTTATTGAGGGAGCTAAATACTGCTCCCTTTTTTTCACTCCTTCTTATCAGAGAACATACACTATTACAAGAAAGGGGTGAAAGAGTGAAAGTTCTGCATTTGAATCGTTTTTTTTATTCAGGCCAAACGACCCATGCTTTTTCCCTGGTAAAAGAACAACAAAAACAAGGTCTTGACGCCCGCTTAATTCTGGATGGCAATCCTTCCTATCAGGCATTGGAACTCTATAGAGAAACCATAAATGAACTAGGTGTTACCACTGTTAAGCCAGGAGATCTGCAGGCTGTTTTACAGCAGCTGCAGCACTGGCAGCCGCAGGTTATTCATGCCCATTCACCGCTAACTTTCCCCTTAGCCGCCTTATTGGCCAGAGAATACTCTGCCCCCCTGGTAATCACCTGTCATGGTTTAGGACTAAATAATCAAGAAATGAGCCCCTATCTGCAGCAGGCAAGCGCCATCATCTGTATCTCCCGCCGGGTGGCAAACAGTATGCATGATTTTGCCGCCAAAGTTCATCTTGTCCCCAATGGTGTTGATTTACAAGAATTTAAGCCAGCTCCCAAATCAGAACCGGTTAAAATAGCCTATGTAGGACGTATAGACCAAAGTAAACTCAAAGGTTACAATCACTTTTGTAAAGCTGTCGATCTTCTCGAACAGGTAGAATTTTTTGTCGCGGCAAATAAACCTCCCAACAGTAAAACGGCGCATTATCTTGGCTGGACCAGTGACGTGGCAGGTTTGCTGGCCAAAACCGATATTGTGGTCGGTACAGGTCGAGCCATCATTGAAGGTTTGGCTTGCGGTAATGCTGCCATAATTTTAGGACGCAGCTGCCAGGGCATCCTAACCCCTGAAAAGATAAAAGCAAAAGCTATTGATCTAAGCGGACTAGTAGGTAATGACCCTTGTTATAAAAATATTTTTTATGACTTAGCAAAACTCACGCAAAATAAAATCTATCTGCAACAGCTGCAAAAATTTGGACGCGAATTGGCAGAAAAAGAATTTGACAATACTAAATTAACTCGCAAGATAATAGTAATCTACGAACAAATTTTGACACTCCCAATAAAATAATCCGGTGCCCTTTAGGATACCGGATTATCTAAAACAAACAGATCAATCCTTAACGCATTTTTCCGCTTTACGAAGCTGTCTTTTGCTGCGGCAGTCATTACAGCGTCCGTACAATTCCAAATTATGCCCTAAAATATCAAAGCCGGCGGCATCAGCATCTTTAAGATATGATGGCATAACGGGACAAGCGGAAATGCAAACAATTTTTTCGCAGTCCACACAAACTAAATGATGGTGGTGTTCCTCCTGCATGAGTTCATATAACGCACCTGATTGTAAAGAAATTTGCTGCACAATACCAATTGCCGACAACAGCTTTAAGTTGCGGTAGACTGTATCCAGACTGACAGACAGCTCCCTCCTCTGCAGCTGCTTGTATATTTCCTGCGCCGTAAGGCGGGTTTTGCTTTGCAGCATCACATCCAAAATCTGCTGACGCTGTTTTGTCAGTTTATATCCCTCTTTTTTTAGACGAACTAGTATCTTAGGTTCCAACATCTTGTTTTCTGCCACTCCTCCTGCCCCAAATGATACTGAGAACAAAAATAATTAGAGAACACATCACAATGCTGCCGCCGGGGGCTAAGTTACAGTAATATGCCACCATAAGCCCGGAAAACACTGAAGTCAGGGCAAGCAAATAAGACCAAAACAGAGTCGTTCGGAAACTCTTTCCAAACTGCAATGCCGCTGCTACAGGTACAGTCAGCAATGAAGAAACCAAAAGAGCTCCTACCACGCGCATAGCCACAGCTATGGTAAGGGATGCTGCCAGCACAAACAACATATTTACCAAATCAACCCTTATTCCTGCTGCTCTAGCTCCGGCCTCATCAAATGCAATATAAAAAAGTTCTTTCTGCAGCACAAAAACTAAAAGCATGACAAACAGTCCTACCACAGCGATTAGGTAAAGGTCCTGCTCTGAAATGGCAATTACACTGCCAAATAAATAAGAAAATAAATCTGTATTCAAGGCCCGCGATAGACTTATGAGAATTACAGCTAGGCTAATGCCAGCAGAAATTAAAATAGCAATTGCCAAATCACTAAAAATACGATATGTTCGCCGCAGTGCTTCCAGTATAACGGCAGAAGCCACTGACAAGGCCAAAGCAGCCCCCAAGGGATAAGTACCCGTAAAAATACCCAGGGCCACACCTGCCAGCGAGACATGGGAAAACATATTTCCCACCATGGACAATCTACGTAAAACTAAGTAGATCCCAATGGTAGGGCAAAGAAACGCCACTATTGTGCCGGCTAAAAAAGCACGCTGCATAAAAGCATAATGCAAAAAGTCAAACATTCTCAGCTCCTCCTTTGGGGACTTGAGCTACAGGTCCATATAATTTTCCCATTGTATTATCAGACCAAAATTCTGACGGTGTTCCATAAAAATATAGTCTTTTATTAATATAAGCCAATTTGGTAACATGATTGCTAATATTGCTCAGGTCATGACTCACCATGAGCAGTGTTATCCCCTTTTGCTCGCGCAAAGAAGACAATAAACGATAGAAATTTTCCTGTGCCTGTGCATCAATGCCCACAGTAGGCTCATCAAGTATTAATAATTCCGGCTTAGCAACCAGAGCGCGAGCAATAAAGGCGCGCTGCTGCTGGCCACCGGAAAGTTCTCCAATCAAACATTTACTTAAATGCTCTATTCCTACCTGCTGTAATGTTTGCTGTACAAGCTTCCTTTCTGTTTTGCCCGGGCGTCTGAAATAGCCTAAAGCAGCAGTTAAACCGGATAAAACTATCTCCTCTACTGTTGCGGGAAAGATTTGATTAAAGGATATTGCATTTTGAGCAACATAACCAATACGAGTTAAATTGCCAATGTTTCTTTGCCCGCTGCCAAAAAGCCGCACTCTCCCACGGGCAGGCTGCAGTAGACCAACAATTATTTTAAGCAGTGTACTTTTGCCCGAACCATTGGGTCCAATTAAGCCAACAAAATCACAGGGGTTAACCGTCAGACTTATATCATCAAGTATTAATTGCTGACCATAATAGAAGTAAATATGTTCCAGCTGGATGATGGGTTGATTCATCTTCAAATCTCCCTATTCCTGTAATGCTTTGATCAGTGCCTCCATATTTTTGCGCATCAAAGAAAAGTAATCTTCTCCTGCCGCTTCTTCCTCCTCTGTTAAGGATGCAAGCGGATTGAGTGTCAATATGGTAGCATTAACATCTGCAGCCAATGACTGCGCCAAACGTTTTTCAGTAAATGGGTCTTGAAAGATATAACGAATTTGGTGCTCACGCATAAAATCTTCTAATTCCGCCATTTGTGCCGCGCCGGGCTCCGCCTGTGGGTTTAAGCCGCTAAGAGAGATTTGCTTTAAATGATAACGCTCAGCTAAATAATTAAAAGCCAGGTGCGTTACAACAAATTCTCTCCGCTTTGTCTTTTTTAAACTTTCCCGAAAATACCGATCAAGCTCCTCTATCTTTTGAGCGAAAACAGTTAAATTATTACGATAATCATCCTGATTTTGAGGATCCAGCTTAATTAAAGCCGCCGCTATATTTTCGGCTTGACGCAGCGCATAGTGGGGATCCAGCCAAATATGAGGATCAGGAATTTTGAAATAAGAAGCAGTGGCATGTTGATGGTTATGATTTTGATACAGGGGAGTAATGCCGGTTGAAGTATCAACTATCGGCACAGCTGCAGCAATGGTATCTTGTAATTTAGGCAGCCAAGGTTCCATTCCAAGGCCATTAACGATCAGCAAATCTGCCTCCAGCAAAGAAGCCACCGTCTGCGGTCCTGGTTCCCACTCATGCACATTGGCTCCCGCCGGCACCAGATTTATGACATTTACATGTTCGCCGCCTATTTTCTTGGTAAAATCATAAAGCGGATAAAAGGAAGCATAAACAGTAAGACGCGCAGAATCAACTTCCTCCTGCTGCTTACTGCAACCGGGCAGCAAAAATAGTAAAATCATTAACCCCAGGACAATACTTTTTCGCAACATAGTAACCTCCAGAATATTATTTAAATAATAATATTCTTATTTATGATTTATTATACCTATAAAAAAAGTATTGCACAACCAAAAAAACGCACCGATGGTGCGTTTTCGTCGCTAGCATAATAATTGCCCGATAGCCGTAAGCCAAAGCCGGCTTCTATTTTGTCACCAGATAGTACAAAAAAGCAAAACATTCCCGTATCGCATATTTAAACTGCAAAAACTTCCCGCAAAAATTCCTTTCCGTTTTTACTGGAGCACGTAAGATTTTAATTCCTAAATCCTGCGCCATGGCTGCTGCCCGTCGCATGTGGTAGCCATCTGTTACCAACAGCGCAGTTTGCCAGCCCCGTTGCTGCATAATACGAGCCGTAAAAGTGAGATTCTCACGCGTATTGGTGGATTTATCCTCCAATATAATGCGGGATTTGGGCACGTTCCAGGCAGTGGCCAGTGCTGACATGACTTCTGCTTCTGTGGGTGGATATAGACCCATTCCTCCCGCAACTATCATGTATGGAGCTCTTCCTTCCAGGTAAAGCTCGCGTGCATGCCATACACGCGCCTGTAAAGCAGGGCTGGGACCGTCGGGCCAGACCGCTGCCCCCAGAACAATTATAACATCCGCCTGTCCGGAGTCACTTACCTGCCCAAAACGCTTTATGTGGATGTACAAAGAACTAAAAAAAATCGTTGCCAGTAAGAAAAGCACACTTACAGCAATTTTGATGCGTTTTTTCATTATTTGCGGCATGCTTTTTATCTCGACCTGCTAATAGGCAATTATCCCTCCTTATGATTCATCACTTTGAGGCTGAGGCAAAATCTTCTCTGCTTTTCTCAACAGAGGAATATCATACTTTTTAAACTCTCTTGCCACCAGATACAGTGTAATGGCAAAGGCCAAAAAGTCAGAAATGGGTGCAGCCAACCAGATCCCGTTTAAATCAAAAATTGAGGGCAGCAGCAGCACTAAAGGCATATATAAAATTAACCGCCGCAATAAAGAAAGGAAAAGGGCAGGGACACCATTACCTATGGCTTGAAAAAATGTGGTAGATATGGCCTGAATGCCCATTAAGGGGTACATCACAACCACAATCCGCACTGCTTTTACGCCAATGGCTAACAATTCAGGATCTGAATTGAAAATTGATAAGAAAAAGCCCGGTGCAACAAAATATGCTATTCCGGCCGCAGTTGTGAAACAGGCACCAATGGCACATGCTTTTAGCATGGCCTCCCGAACACGATCATATTTTTGAGCACCAAAATTATAGCCAATAATGGGAACCAAGCCCTGCGATATCCCGCGAGCAGGCATAATAGCAAACATTTGAAGCCTTTGGGTTAGCCCCCGTACGGCAATGGGTACATAACCGTATGAGCGAAGCACCCGGTTAGCAACTATAATGGAAGTATCATTGGCTATATGCATAAGCATAGAGGGTAAACCTACACGGTATATTTCCTTAATAATTCTAAAAGAAGGCTTAAAATGCTGTAAATTAATTTTTATAATTCCTTTGTTCCGCAATAAGTATTGCAGTTCTATAGCTACTCCCACTATTTTAGCAATCACAGTGGCTAAAGCGGCACCGCTTACTCCCATCTCAAAGCTATAGATAAAAATAGGGTCAAGTATAATGTTAGTTAATGCCGAAGCAATCATTGCGATCATGGGAATAACGGCATTGCCTTGAGCGCGAATAATATTATTCATTATCCACATTAAATATAACATTACGGCCCCATCAATGATTACTGCCATATAACTGCGGGCCAGGTCAATAATTTCTTCCGTTGCGCCAAAAAAAACAAGCAGCTCTTCTAAATATAACCTACCAATTAGCGTTGACAGCAGACCTACAAAAAGAGCCAGTATTAGAACCTGCCCTCCGGCGGTATTAGCATCCTCTTCTTTTTTTGCCCCCAGAGAACGTGAAATAAGAGAAGCCGCACCGACACCTGTACCAATTCCAATTGCCCCCATGACCATCTGCATGGGTAAAGCTATGGACAGTGCAGCAATGGCATCGCTGCCCAGGCCTCCCACAAAAATTGTATCGATAATATTATAAGAAGCATTAACGGCTGAAGCCAGGGTTGCCGGCAAAGAAAAACGCCAAAGCAGCTTTCCGATACTCTCTTCACCTAATCTCGCCGCTTCATTCTGAACTCTGTTTGTCATTTTCCAAATCCTTTCTTTGCATAAACCTTATTACTAACTCTAGACCGGCCAAAATAATTTGCTTTTCCTCTGCCGTGGCATGCTGCAGATTTTTTAGTAAAAGCGGTTTATAAGCTAAGGGAACGCTTCTGGAAACTTTTTCCCCTTCCGCTGTAAGATATAGCAGCTTTTTCCGTCTGTCCGCCGGATCAACCTGCATTGAAAGCAATTTTTTTGCCACCAGCCGATCAACATAACCTTGGGCGGTTGTAATATGTATTCCCACCTCTTCGCTCAGACGAGACACACAGATGCCTGGCTCACTGCCCACTATACGCAGAATATTAACCTGGGCACCGGTTACGTCCCAACCGCCGCTGCGAAGGGTCTTGTGGTAATTTTTTCTTTCATTATCATACTCTCTTAGCAATTGTAGTATTTTTGCAATCTCATTCATAAATTTCTCCTTGTTAGTAGGCATGCCTACTATTTATCAATAATTATACCTACTAATCTGTTTTTTGTCTAGCAAAGCAGATAGCACAATACGCCTTGCCCGCAGTCTTTAGATCCATTTATTTGCTGTTCCTGGCAAAAATAATTTGCAGACCTTTCAAAGTGAGAAACGGATCTATCTGCATTTTTGTTTCCGTTTCCTGAGAAATTAATGCAGCCAGCCCCCCGGTTGCTATTATTTGCGGCTGAGAAGAAAATTCCTTTGCCATTTTTTTTACAATGCCGTCAATTTGCCCCGCAAAGCCATAAATTAAACCTGACTGCATACTAGCCACAGTATTTCGTCCAATTACATGCTGTGGATGTACAAGTTCTACTTTAGGTAGTTTGGCTGCCCGTAAAAACAAGGCTTCCATGGAAATAGCAATGCCCGGAGCTATGGCTCCACCCAAATAATCACCTGATTCGGAAACTGCATCAAAGGTGGTGGCTGTGCCAAAGTCAACAATAATTAAGGGCCCACCATAGAGCTCATAGCCGGCCACAGCATTGGCAATACGGTCTGCACCCACCTCATATGGATTATCCACCAGCAGCCTTATTCCGGTTTGCAACTCTGAATTGAGTACCATAGGTTCACAGCGTAAATAGCGGCGCGACATTTCCGTTAAAGCCGGCATTAAGGGAGGTACTACGGAAGAAATAATCACCCCCGACAATTGATCAGCATTTAAACCGGCCAATGTAAATAGGTTTTTTAAAACAATGCCATATTCATCTCCTGTTTGCTGACGATTTGAAGAAATGCGCCAAGATGTAATAAGTTTATCCCCACAAAAAACACCCACGACAATATTAGTATTCCCTGCATCAATAGCTAAAAGCATTTTATCCTCCCTTGAAACTATTGATTAATAACGTCCCCTGCCCAGCAAATCCTAACCCCTGTAGAAGTTTTAACGAGCAGTGCGCCCTGTTCATTGATATCTAGAGCTTTACCCTTAATACTGCAGCCATTGCAATGGATAGTAACTTCACGCCCCAAAGTAACCGTATACTGGCGCCAGCGCCGTAAAATATCAGCAAACCCTTCTCTTTGCGCCCTAAGATATTCCTGTTCATACCGCTGGATAAATTGCAGTATCAATTCTTTACTGTCTACCTTTGCTCCCGTTTCCAAACAAAGTGAAGTGGCCTGCCGCTGCAAATCCGCCGGCAAGCTCTCAATCTTCACATTGGCATTAATGCCTACCCCCACAAGCAGAAAACGCAAAGAATCCTTATCTGCCGCTATTTCCGTGAGGATGCCGGCAAACTTTTTCCCTTTGTACTGCAAATCATTGGGCCATTTAATCTCAGCAGACAAACCCAAAACTGCTTCAATAGTTTCTCGTAATACTACCGCCGTCAGTAAAGTCATCATTTGTACCTGCTGCAGCGGAATTTGTGGCCGCAAAATAAGGCTAAGCCATATCCCGCCCCCTGGTGAACACCACTGCCTCCCTTGGCGCCCCCGGCCAGCGCTTTGACTTTCTGCCAACACTAACGTACCTTCAGGAACACCGGCATTGGCCAACTCCCTTGCCCAAGTATTAGTCGAATCCACCTGTTTTTTATAGTATAAATTTTTCCCCAATATATCTGTCAATAAGCCCTCTCTTATCTCCCTCACTAGAGCTTCCATCGGCATCCTCCACATTTAATAACATTTTCATTGTAAAAGAGCAGCTACCGGCTTGTCAATGAAAGAACAAGAAGCCCGGAAATTTCCGGGCTTCTTCCAATTGCTGCTTTATTTACCTGCAGAACGCTGAGCACGAAAAGCTCGCAGTGGCACAATTAAAACATATGTTGCAATGGTATAAACAGGTATCTGAACAGCTAGGGCTACCAGCCTTGGTGTCAAAACAACCATAAACGGAGTTTGATTCAGCCAAGCTAAGCCCCAGGTGGTTAAAAAAGCACCGCTTACAATTTCTGTTGCAATAATTGCCAAAAAGGTCTTCAGCTGCCAGAAACTGTTTTTAGCACCAAGCAGGCGCATTACCAGTGGTGGGATAACTCCCCGTAAGATAGCAGCAAGCGTAATTTGTGGTATAAAGGCTGCACCAAACGGATTGACAAGATAGCCGGCCAGATCAGCCACTCCGCCCACCAATCCCCCGATTACCGGACCGAACAATAAACCGGCAACATAGATGGGGATGTTACCAAAAGAGAGACGAATTGTGCCTTGCACCACCTGAACAGCCGCAAAACGAGTAAGGGCTATACTCAGGGCTACAAATAAACCTGCATTGGTTAAATCCCTAGTGCTGAGCTTCAAAAAAACACCTCCTTCCCTTAGGATGGCAGAGAGCGCCACACCCAAGAGGAAAGAGGTCTTCTTATCTCTTTTAGTGCGGCAGCGGATGCGGTGACATATCGCAGGCCGGGCCTTTCGTCTACAGGCAACTTCCCATCCCATAGCACTTGACGCATGTCACCTACTCTGCTTTCTTGGCACCAGGTCTCCCCGGTGCCTTTTTTTTGAAGTAAAATTGTCGATATTATATTTTTCTTCTCTAGTGTAACACAATCAGCGAAATAAAACTAGTGTTTTTTAGAATAAACCTTCAACTCTACCGGTTTCGGTATTAACATCTACACGCATGAAAGCAGGTGTAGCAGCTGTTCCAGGCATCAAAGAAATAGTACCTGCCACCGGAACTAAGAAACCGGCCCCTTTGTAGGTTAAAATGTCACGAACATATAACTTCCATCCTTTAGGCACACCTTTGAGCATGGGGTTATCCGATAAGGATAGATGTGTTTTAACCATGCAGGTAGCTAAAGATTTCATTTCGGGATCTTTTTCCATACGATCCAGTTTTTCTTGCGCTTCAGCAGAATATTCTACACCGTCGGCTCCGTAGACTTCTGTTGCAATTAAATGGATACGCTCACGTAAAGGAGTATCTAAGTCATAGAGGAATTTGAAGTCGTTCGGTTCGTTGCAAGCATCGATAACTGCATCGGCAAACTCTAGGGCGCCATCACCACCATACTGCCAGTGTCTAGATACGGCAACACGGGCGCCAGCCTCTTCCGCCAGGCGGCGAACAAGCTTAATTTCATTATCAGTGTCTGTATGGAAAGCATTAATACAAACAACTGGGTTAATGCCGGCTTTCTTAACGGTATTGACATGGTGGATGAGGTTTTCGCAACCTTTTTCAACCCATTCCAGATTTTCCTCAGTATAAGCCGGGTCAAGCGGCTTGCCGGGTAGCGGTAGCGGAGCACCACCATGAGCTTTTAAAGCACGAATTGTCGCCACAACAACAGCAGCATTCGGCCTTAAGCCGGACATCCGGCACTTAATATTCCAGAATTTCTCAAAACCAATGTCCGCAGCAAAGCCGGATTCAGTGATGACGTATTCTCCCAGTTTCAAGGCAACACGGTCAGCAATAATTGAAGATTGACCAATGGCGATATTCGCAAAAGGACCGGCATGAACAAGGACAGGCTGTCCTTCCAGAGTCTGAAGGAGGTTCGGCTTTAAGGCATCAACCATCCAAGCAGTCATGGCACCGGCTACACCCAAATCTTCTGTGGTAACAGGATTGCCCTGCTTATCATATGCTACTACAATACGCCCCATGCGCTCACGCATATCTTTCAGGTCTTTAGCAACGGCTAAAATAGCCATTACTTCAGAAGAAACGGCAATGGCAAAACCTGAACTCATCATAAAACCATCTCTTTTGCCGCCTAAACCAATAATGATATTGCGTAGAGCTTGTGCACAGAAGTCGATAACCCACTTCATTTCCACATTACGTGGATCAATGTTTAAACGCTTTAGACCTCTTCTCTCGAGAAAAGCATCGGAAGAGTTAAATTCGTGCTGAATACGAGAGGTCAATGCCACCATTGCCAAGTTATGCGCATTCATCACAGCGTTAATATCACCGGTTAAACCTAAAGAGAAAGGTGTGAGCGGGATGCATTGTGCTAGCCCACCACCGGCTGCGGATCCTTTGACGTTCATGGTCGGACCGCCGGAAGGTTGGCGAATTGTTGCAATAGCCTTCTTGCCGCGCTTACCAAGTCCTTGTGTTAAGCCCATGGTAGAAGTCGACTTACCTTCTCCAAGTGGAGTCGGGGTGATGGCAGTAACATCTATGTATTTGCCATCGGGACGATCCTTAAGACGCTCTAAAACCTTTGCAAAGTCAATTTTTGCAACATAGTGGCCGTAGGGCAGAAGTTCTTCATTTTCCAGTCCCAGCTCTTCTCCAAGCTGATAAACTGTCTTCATATTTTTTTCTGCCGCTTCGGCAATTTCCCAGTCAGCATGCTTTGTGGGATCAAGTGGCATAAACAAATCCCTCCTATAATTTTAACTAATACTTTGTGCCAATTGTATCAATTCGACGCACGTTTTGTTATTCCTGCCCACATACAGCACTTTTTCATGAAACTGCCAATAATACTTTATTTATTAATTGTTTGTTTGAATATTTTCTTTGTTATTATCAAACTAAAAAGATTAAACTATACAGCCAAGAAACGAAATCCTTCCCTATGGTTAAAAAAGGCGGATGATTATCATCCGCCTTTTTATCTATTTTTCTAAATCAATTTCTTCCTCATTAATTAAAACCTGTAGAGTATTTTTTTTTAAAACATCTCTCGTACCCTGAGCCGTATCCGCTGAGCGGTCTTCTGCGCGATTTTGCACATCAGGCGCTGGTGCCCGTTTACTTTTAATTTCTTCGATAGTTGCCCCCTCCATTAAAGCAGTAACCTCTTCAGCATCGAGCGATTCTAATTCTAACAGGGCATTGGCCAAAGCGTCTAGTTTGTCACGGTTCTGACGGATTAAATCTGCAGCCTGCTGATACTGCTCATCAATGGTTCTCCGGATTTCATTATCTATAGAACGGGCAACTTCTTCGGAATAATCACGATCACGCGCTATATCCCGACCAAGGAAAACCTGCTCATATTGCTTCCGGCCCAAAGTAATTGGGCCTAATCTTTCACTCATGCCATATTCCATAATCATCTTACGCACCATATCGGTAGCACGCTCTAAATCATTTTGTGCCCCCGTTGAGATTTCATTAAACACAACTTCTTCTGCCACTCTTCCTGCCAGTAAAGTTGTCACTCGTGCCAGCAATTCAGTTTTAGTCATATAGTAACGATCCTGCTCAGGCAGCATTAATGTATAGCCGCCGGCGCGGCCCCTAGGAATAATGGAAACTTTATGCACAGGGTCTGTGTTGGGCAGAAGGTAGCCTACCAAAGCGTGACCGGCCTCGTGAAAAGCCACAATTTTTTTCTCAAACTCGCTTATTACTCTGCTTCTTTTTTCCGTACCGCCAATAACGCGATCAATGGCATCCTCCAACTCCTGCATGCTGATGAGTTTTTTATTACGGCGACCAGACAACAGCGCGCCCTCGTTAAGAATATTTTCCAAGTCCGCACCGCTAAAACCGGGAGTCCTACGGGCAATAACGCCCAGATCCACATCCTTTGCCAAGGGTTTGTTGCGCGCATGTACTTTTAAAATTGCTTCACGCTCTTTCACATCAGGTAGGTTTACAGTAATTTGTCGATCAAATCTTCCCGGGCGTAGCAAAGCCGGATCAAGAATATCGGGACGGTTTGTGGCAGCAATAACAATGATCCCCTCATGGGAATCAAACCCATCCATTTCCACCAATAGCTGGTTTAAAGTCTGTTCGCGTTCATCATGGCCACCGCCAAGACCTGCACCGCGTTGACGACCCACCGCATCTATTTCGTCAATAAAAACAATACACGGGGAATTCTTTTTAGCCGTATCAAACAAATCACGTACTCGTGAAGCACCTACCCCCACAAACATTTCCACAAAGTCAGAACCTGAGATGCTAAAAAAGGGAACACCGGCTTCACCTGCCACGGCACGCGCCAAAAGAGTCTTACCGGTTCCGGGAGGCCCTACCAACAATACGCCTTTAGGAATACGAGCCCCTAATTCCACAAATTTACGTGGATCTTTTAGAAACTCAACTATTTCTACTAATTCGTATTTTTCTTCGTCAGCACCGGCCACATCATCAAAAGTAACACGCTTGCGAGAAGCATCGTGAAGGCGGGCGCGTGATTTACCAAAATTCATGACACGATTACCGCCGCCCTGTGTTTGCTGCATAAAGAAAAAGAAAATTACCATTAAGATAACAAAGGGAAGAATAACCGAAGCAAGGCTTGCCCACCATTGTGTCTCTGGAGGGTCTTCTCCGTTAATAGTAACATTATTATCTATTAGACGCTGTGTAAGGACTTCTTTGCTTTCAGTATTATATGTCTCGAATTTAGTGCCGTCTTTAAGTGTTCCGGAGATATTGTTTTCGACAATTAGCACTTCCTTAACCTGGCCGTCCTCCACCAGCGCCACAAATTCATTATATGGCAATGATTTTGGTGCCTCTAGAGGCTTATTAAAATAATTAATGATGGCAACTGCAATCAGCAGAATAACGAGGTAAAACATCATCTGCCGCATAAATCGATTCAAAAAAGATGCCTCCTCTCTCCCAAGGCTCTAATTTTTAATTTTCCAATTCTAAGATATTATATCCTGTGCAACAAGATTACAAACTCTTAAAACTTCCTGTGCAACCCAAAACTTATTTTTTCTCAACCTTACATAAGTTCTCCTTTCGGGACTCTAATTCCTGCCCTTCTATTTATCCTATCTTATTAAACAAAACAATATCTAACAAAAATCTTAAATTTCTCCTTCCCGCTGCATTCTTTTTATCATCTGCAGAGCTAATTGATAATCTTGCGGTGTATTAATATTAAAAAAAGAAATATTATCAGGATCATAGCGTTTAAGTTCTGCAGAATCAACTGCCCGCACCCGTACGTTAGGAAAAAACTCTATAATCCGAAAACGCCTTTCTTCCAGCTGCCTCTCAATCAAGGGAAGACAACTTTTGCGATAGACAGCGCAGAGCGGTTGATAATACTTTCCTTCTCTAGGCACCACCACATCATAACCTTCTCGCAGGGAACACAAGTAGGCAACCACTTGCCGTTGTAAAAAGGGCATATCTCCTGCTACGGTAAAAGTATACTCGTTATCAGCATGTATTAAACCTGCATGAATACCAGCCAAAGAATTCTTTTTCGCGCAGACAATAACATCTTCTTTTACTTCTATTTGGTAATGATGATATAATGTCGGCCGGTCGGTCACAACAATGGTCTGAACAAACATCTTCTGCAGCAGTGAAATAAGATACTCTATTATTGGTTTTGCCCCCAAAGGTAAAAATAGCTTATTTTGCCCCATACGTGAGCTACTGCCACCGGCCAGAATAACCGCTGTCATTTGCAGTACAGACAATGCACTTCCCTACTTTCACTATTTTAGCAAAACACTGCTGCAGTTTTAAGACTCTAAGACACAGATATCAGGTAAAGAACGATATTGTTCGGCAAAATCCAGGCCATAGCCAACGACAAATTCATCGGGAATTTGAAAGCCACAGTAATCAGGCGTAATTTCTACACGGCGCCTTTCAGGCTTATCTAACAGAGTAACTATTTTCAAGGAAGCGGGTTGACGGGACTGCAGGTTTTCTTTCAAATATTTCAGCGTTAAGCCGCTGTCAATAATATCCTCCACAATCAGGCAGTGTTTACCTTCAATACTGCCGTCTAAATCTTTCAAAATTCTGACCACACCGGAGGATTCCGTTGCCGCCCCATAAGAAGATACAGCCATAAAATCGATTTGCACTGGAACACTAATGTGGCGCATTAAGTCAGCCAAGAAAATGACGGCTCCTTTTAAAACACAAATAAGCAAAATTTCCTTACCGGCGTAATCTTGACTGATCTGCTCCCCCAACTGTGCAATTTTTTCTGCAATCTCCTCCCTGCTCAATAATATTTTCTGAATTTGCTTTTGCGACATAAGGCACCATCCTTTTACCAATAAAATTTTATTGCTTTTTAATTAATTTTAAATGTAAAACCTTTTTTGTAGACGGTAAGACACGATATTTTTCCGCTATATCGACTCCACTTAACCAAATTATATCCCCGCCGCTTAACACGAGCGACAATAGATCACGCTGCCGTCGTGCAATCTTTTTATCTATTAAAATTTTTTTTACCTTACGGGTACCGGGACTGCCTAGTAACTGCACCTTATCTCCAGGCCGCCGTGTGCGTACACGTAGCGGCCACTCTAGTGCATCGGCAGCACAAAAAGCCTCCTCCTTATTGGCTGGAGATAAAGAGACTTCCGCTCGGTCCATAATTTTCGTCTCCAACCATTGGTCGCTCCAGGGCAGGAAAACCCGTCCCGGCTCCGTCACAAGTATTTCAGCGGTGCCTGTGTTAGAACCGCTATCAGAATATCCTATTTTCAGATAATCATACTCCCTCTGCACCACCGTTTCTCCCGGTAAAATACAGGAAGCAGAAGGAGAATCAGATTCAGCAACTGCCAAAACTTGTTTAATATGAGTGCTTGTGATTCTTTCCACACCGGCAGCCCATAGGGCCTGCCTAACAACACGAGCCTGCAGGGCTTTGGGCAGCTTTTGTAGTTCAGCAAGCCGCAGCAGGGGCATTTGTCCCGGAATGGCAACCTTTTGATATGCCGATCTTGTCACCCTATCCAGTAAAGAACTGTCAGCCGCCAACAAATCGGCGGTACGCAAAATTGTTCTCCGGATATGAGGGCCAAATTCCCGCTCCAAAAAAGGTAAAAGGTGCAAACGCACCCGATTGCGAAAATAAATGGGCAAAAAATTGGAAGCATCCTGTACCGGATGCAGGTGATGCCGACGGCAGTAATTCTCAATATCTTCTCTGGAAACATCATAGAGAGGGCGAACCACTTCGATTCCGTGGGCTAAAGTACGTTTACTGGGAATTCCCCTTAAGCCGTCAAGCCCACTTCCCGTTAAAAGCCTCATCAGTAGCGTTTCAATACGATCATCACTATGATGCGCGGTGGCAATACGTTTGGCACCCACCTGCCGCGCCGTCTCCAAAAAAAGACGGTAGCGGCCACGCCTTGCCGCCTCTTCAACCGACAATTTTTCCCTTTTTTGCAGTTCTTTGACCTGCAGTTTGCGCACAGTGACCGGCACGGACAGTTTAGCTGCCCATTTTTTAACGAATTCCGCCTCTTCCGCTGCTTCCGGCCGCAAACAATGATTAATATGAATGGCATGAAGCTTAAGCTTCAGCTCCGGCGCCATTCTATGCATAAGATGCAGCAAGCATAAAGAGTCAGGTCCTCCGGATACTGCAAGCAATACTTTATCTCCCGGCAAAAGAAGCTGTCGCTCCTTAATTGTCTTCATAACGGCTTTATACAAAAATACCACCCCGTCTCTTTTCTGGGGGAAAAGCAATATTCCGACCTCATTTGCAGCAGCATCACTCACCCTATATAAAAAAACTATACCATATTTTGCCCCTGTCTGCCAAATATACAAATAAAAAAACCTCATGACGAGGTTAATTTGTTCCAGAAAGATCTTTTAAGCAGTCATATAATCCCTGATTTTATGTTTAAGGCGTTTGGCACGACAGACAAGTATGGTCAAATCATCTCGCAGTTCACTGCTTCCATAAAGCTGCCGGGCTTTAGCCAGAATTTCATCAGCCAAAACCTGCGGATGCATATATGTTTGTTCCAGTAAATAGTTTTTCAACCAATCCGGCTGCTGGGGGAAAGCTTCAAAAATACCGTCCGTCACCATCACTATCATACAATCATCATGGAGTGAAACAGTAACCGGCTTTAATTCCACTTCGCTAAGAATGCCCACAGGAAGTGAGGGGCTTTTTATTTCGCGCACACTTTGTTCTGCTTTCACATAGCTTGGCGCCGCTCCGTTTTTCAGAAATTCCGCTTCCCCTTTCTCTGTATCTATCATTAAAATATCTAAGGTAGCAAAACTTTCCTCCTGTGACCGCAGCTGTAAAAGTGTATTGACTGTTCGAATAACGGCATCCTGCTCAAAGCCTGCCAGCAGCAATTGTTCAACTAATTTAACCGCTGTACGGCTCTCCTGCTGCGCGCGACTGCCGTTACCCATACCGTCACTCAAAAGAAAGACCTGTCTGCCATCACGCAGCTCCAGGTAGCTATAATAATCCCCGCAAACATCCTGCCGTTCCTTAGCTACCTGCGCAATACCCAGCTCTACATAAAAACATTGCTGATACGGTTGTTGTTTTTTGCCGGGAAAATTCTCCCGAACTTCTTTGCCTAGCTTCATCATAATCTCTGCCAACCCCATTAGTTGTATTGTCACAAGCTCGTGACTATCAGCCAATTTTCTTTGCCAAGCTTGTCCGTTTTTTTCTAATCCCTGCAGCAAATACATTGTACTTATATAGTCATACTTCCTGGAGCATTGCTTCTCAAAATAATCCGGCACGCGCATCTCACTTATCAGGCGACCTTTATCCAGCTCACTTAAAATGCGAATGGTAGCATTGTATGTTCGCTGCAAATCTCTTTCCCAACATCGCCTACGGGACGGACAGCTCCAACAAACTCGCATTATCGTCCCTTCTATTAAAGTCGTTACTACCGGATCTTTTTTTTCTTGTTTATCGGCGGCGACCGTTAAAAATGCATTTGCCAGTTCACGCAGAATCAGGCTGCACTCATGCAAGCGAACAGCCGTTTCCTCTCGTACCTTCTCCGCTTCACTCTTAATTTTTCCCTGTATAAAAGGCACTAAAGCCTTTGCTTTAATGGGCAGCAGCGGCAGTAATAAAAGCAGGATGCTTACTGCCAATGAAGCAGTAAGTTCCCCCCCTAGTGCCTGCCAACCAAAGAGATAAAGGGAAAGGGAAGCCGTACCAAGCAGAAAAGAAACAACCACTGCCAGTCTGCCAAACGAGCGAAACAAACCGGCAAGAAAACCTGAAAAAGTTAAGACACTAATCCAGATAAATCCTGAACTTTGGACACCTAGAATAAACCCCAACAAAGCGCCGGCGGCCGCTGCCAGGCCGGGACCAAACCAGTAAGCGGCAAAAAGGACAATGGCTCTGGCAATGGTGTTGGCAACAACGGTAAAAATAGTATTCTCCTGAATTAAAGCTAAAAGCAATAGACCAATAAATACAATCCAGGAGGTGAAACCTTCCAGTTGATTTTCTGAATATAAAATTGAAAATGGGCATTTTTGAATTTGTAAAAAAACAGCTGCCGCCAGCATTGCTAATAATACTTCAATTACAGTCAAAAATAGATCATAGGGCTGAAAGCTGTTTAACCACAATCTCGGTAGAGCACTGGCCATTAAAGCTAAAGCTATGCATATTACATATGGCAGATGAATTCTGTGCAGACGGTAGCGCAGCAAAATAAAAGTAATACTACCAGCCAATAAACCGCCAGAATACAGCCAGTCCTTTCCCAACGAAGCAGTAGCAATCATAATAATGCCATAAAGCCACATACGCCGTGTTTCTCCCCGGCTTGTCACTGCCCAAAAAGTCAAGCCGAATGGAGACAATTCTCCCATCAGGCGCAAACGTGTAAGCAAAATAAGCGCCAGGATGGCTCCTACAGTCTCACAGCTGCGCAGCTCTCCTGGTATATGTAAACGGGATAATTTATGCCGCCGCTGTGATGCTTTTGACCGGGTACTAGCCGTACGCACATATGGTTCCACAGCCGTAAAATGATCTGGCATCCGTATCCCCCTTCCTTTAGCGCTTCCTTACATTATACCGCTCTATAGTTTAATAATTTGTCACAGTCAGACGACTGAGATTAAAAAATTTTCGACATTTTATAAAAGCGGGCTGATACGTACAAACGCAGCTAGATCACGGCCTAAGGCAGCTTTACTGTGTCCGATTTGTATGACTAAGGCAGGTTTTTGGCGCAGCAAGCGTAAAGACGCTCCTGGAATTATGCCGAGCCTCATCAAGATAGCCAGCATTTTGCGGTCATTTGTAGTTAGTTCAACAATTTTCCCTGCCTGCCCCACGTCCAAATCCGTTAGCATTTTACTCACCTGGCTTTCCCCCTTCTATGTCTCATAAAACAGGCAGCCCTAAAAAAATGCGCATGATTATACCTGTCACCACTGCTATGACGGATACGCCTGCGGCAATTGAAATTGCTGTCAAAAAGCCCCTTTCACGAATCATCATTACCAGTTGCGCCAAACAGGGCAGAAAGAGTGTTAGTACGGTGGCGGCAAGCAATAATTGCTCACCGGACAACAGCCCTAAACGGTATAAATCATATAATCCTGCCGTCCCGTAATCACGCCGGAAAAAACCTGAAAGAAAAACAGTGCTTAAAGTCGGCGGCAGCCCCATCTGCCCCAGCAGAGGTTGCATAAAAAATGATAACCAACTTAATAAGCCGCTTTCCTGCAGCAGCCAGAGGCAAAAACTGACCAACAGAAAAACAGGAATAACCTCCCTAAAATACCAACGCATACGCGCGGCTGTTTTTTTAAAAATGGCATTCAAGGAAGGCCGCCGTAGAGGTGGCAGCTCCAGATAAAAATAAGGCTCCCTTCCCGGCAGCAGAAGTTGTAAACAGAGAGAACTCAGCAGCAACATGACGCTTATCACACCAAACCAGCACCACAAATAAAAAGAATCCTGAGCCAGTAAAGCCATAATCAGGCCTAACTGTGCCGAACAAGGTACTGCCAAAGCTAAAAGAAAAGTCGCAATGATTCGTTCACGGCGGCTTTCAAGGATTCTAGTGACCAGTACAGCCATGGTACCACAGCCCAAACCCAAAGTCAGCGGGATAACGGCCCGCCCGTTTAGCCCTATTTTTTTCATAGCAGTATCAGCCCAATATGCCAAACGTGGAAGGCAGCCGCTATCCTCAAGCAGCGCAAACATAAAAAAGAAAGTGCCGACAATGGGCATTATAATGCCGAAAGCATAACGAAAGCCTAATGTCACCAGCCCAAACTCACCAAAAAATAAGCTTTTAAGCGGCGCCAAAGGCAAAAAGCTTTCTAACCATCCACATAAAGTAGGTAGAACTATCTCCCCCAGCAGCACTCCCTCCAACAAATCAACCAATGTACCTGCTCCAAAACGGCCCACAAATAAATAAAGACCAAAATAAAGAGTCAAAACCACTAAAAATGCTCCGCCAAGCGGCATAAGAGTAAATCTCTCAAACCAATTCTCGTAATCAAGCAATCTGCCGGCATCATAAATGTTTTTTAATATCTGTTCCGCCTGCTGCTGTAAATTCAATTGACGGCCTTGACTGTAGGATGGTAATCCGGTCTTCCGCACAGATTTGCCTGCTGTAGCCATTGCAGCTACCGTTTTTTTTATTGCCTGTATACCCCAGCCTTGAGTAAAAGATGCCTTAATTACCGGAATACCTAAGTAGGCGGCCAATTCCTTATGTTTAATGCGCACCCCCGCTTTATCTGCCTCGTCCATCATATTTAGCACCAAAACGAGTGGACTTCCAAGCTGCAGCAGCTCTAAAGTCAGCGGCAGCATACGGGGTAAATTCTTGGCATCGACAACATGAACAATACAATCAATGCTAACCTCCCGCAGTAAACGACAGGTGACGGCTTCTTCTTCCGACAATGGAGAAAGACTATAGACACCCGGAGTATCTATAAACTCTATCGTTTGCCCACCCAAGTTGGCCACAGCATGTGTAATTTCAACGGTTGTCCCCGGGTAATTGGAAACAGTGATATAGTTCCCCGTCAAGTGATAAAAAAGCAGACTTTTTCCCACATTGGGGAAACCCACCAAGACAGCCCTCTTCATTTTCATACCTCCTAAAAAAGCCTTTCTGGGCTTATGTAAATAAATATGCAAAAAAAGAACCGTCTTGCACAAAAAAATTGTGCATAGACGGTTCTCAGCACGTGCACACTAAAAAAACAGGAAAGAAAGGAGCAAAAAAAATGTTTCTAATTGCTCTTTTATTAGCATTTATTGCCGGCATTGCCATGGCAGTCCAAGGGACCATCAATACCGGGCTGGGTAAAATAGTGGGTCTTTTGGAATCAACATTTATTGTGCATGTTATCGGCACATTAGCACTTTTAATACTGCTTTTCTTGCTGCGGGTAGGCAGGGGGGATTTAGGCAAGATAGCAGAAGTTCCTTGGTATCTCTATCTTGGTGGCATTATCAGCGTGTTAATCCTCTACACCGTACAGGCAGGTATTGCCCACGCAGGCGCCGCCACTGCTACTACGGCAATCATTGTCGGGCAGGTAGGCACAGCACTGCTTCTTGATCATTTCGGCTGTTTTGGTCTGGAAAAGATCCCCTTTACCTGGTACAAAGCCATCGGCGTTATCTTCCTCGCCATAGGTGCTAAATTGATGCTGATGAAATAGCGGCATACAGGCTTCCAAGTAAAATATCACCCTGCGAAACTAAAAATTGTGCTACCCCAAAAGTTGCCAACAACTCTGCCACCACCAGTGCCCCAGCCGGCATAATTAAAGCTCTGTCGGGTGGCAGCCCGGGTAATTTTGCCCTCTCATCAGCAGTAAGCTGCAGCATCTTTGCCAACTGCCGCTGGATCACCTCTTTATATAATATTAAACCATGTAATTTCTCGGCATCATAATTCATCATCTCAAGCTCCATAGCGGCCAGTGCCGTCACAGTGCCGCCTACACCAACCAGCTGCCCGCATTTCTTATTTCCTAAATGATTCCCGAAATGCTGACAGATATACTTTCTCAATGACTCAATTTCTGCTGCCGACGGCGGATCATGCTTGATAAACTTTTCTGTTAAATACAGAGCCCCTAAATTATAACTATGGGTTTTCAGCTCGTTGCTCTCTCGATAAATAAGCTCGCAAGAACCGCCACCCAAATCAAAAACAACTGCATTTTTTACCGTAGAAAGGCTTTGAGTCACACCCAAATAAGACAGAGAAGCTTCTACCTTTGCGGATAGAATATCCACCGGCAGACCTATTTCTGCCGTCAGCCTACGGGCAAAAGCATGACCGTCTGCGGCTTGGCGCAAAGCACTTGTGCCAAAAACAACTATTTTTGCGGCATCATAATGGCGAGCTATTTTTAAATACTCTTTAACCGCCTGCATAGTTGCTTCTTGGCCCGATACTGACAACCGTCCGCTTGTTATCAGACCGCTGCCAAGCTTTGTGGTTATTAACTCTCGGCGCACAGGCACAAGTGCGTCTTTTTGTGTTTCCGCCACCAATAGGCGCACAGAATTGGTACCCAAATCTATTGCCGCTAAATACATAAATGCCTCCGACTCTGACCCTAACTGCCTTAATTTTCAACTAAATCGCCTATAGAGAATAAAACAGGTATCTTTAAAGATACCTGTTTAGTACATATTTGCTTTATAAGATGAACCCCTGCCCCTACGCTTTGATTCAGTATTACGGCGCAGGTCCTGCAGGCGCTCGTCACTGTCTTTAAGAAACTTGCTTAGTTTTTCCTCAAACGATAAGCGGGAATCCCTACCGTGGTGACCGCGGCCTGCATTTGGAGCCGCCTGTCTTATGGAAAGACCAATCTTTCCGTTGCCATCAACGGAGAGAATCTTTACCATGACCTTATCTTTTTTTTGTAAATAATCATTAATATCCTTCACATAGGTATCCGCTACTTCTGAAATGTGGACAAGTCCGGTTTCCCCGTTGGCAAGCTGTACAAAGGCTCCAAAATGGGTGATACCGGTGACCACCCCTTCTACAATGGCGCCCACCACTAAAGACATACGAAAGAATTTCCCCCTTGCAAATTATCTAACCTCATTATATCCGCTTTTCCTTATTTGTCAAGAAAATCAGCCGCTTTCCTTATTCGGCTTCTGGTTCCGCATCAGAAGGTTTGTCCTTTTCCTGCAGGAAAAAAAGCAGCTCACCCGAGCGAACCATCCCCAAATCCTCCCTTGCTAACTGCTCAAGATAGGAGGGGGAGTGCAGACGTTCTATTTCCCGGCTCATTGCTTCATTTTGCATTTTTACCTTCTCAATTTCAGCTTGAACCGTCTCCAAGGAACGCCTTAATTGGAAAAGCCGCCAGTACTGACAGGCAAAAAGAGCAGTAAAATAAAGCAGAGCAAAAAGCAAAAGCAGTAAAGGCAGCTTTTTTTTCTTATTGCCTGCAGTTTTTACTTTAGGAAAATATACAATTTTCTTGTTTCGCTGTCTAATTGGCACTGCCATAATATAACCTTCCACCAAATCAAATAGAGAGAATACTATATTAGTTCTTCCCCACAACTTGTTATTCCTTCTTTTTCCGGAGAAAGCTCATTTTTTTCTGTAATTTACGGCCGGCAGTTTCCATGCGTGTAAGAAGCTGCTTAAGCTTTTTGGCACTTTTTCGCAGCAGCCGCACCACCATCACAAATGGTTTTACCATAAACTGAACTGCTGCTTCAATCATCTCCAATACTTTTACCAGCAAACGGTTCACAAAACGGTGCAGCAGTAGGTAGTAAAGCAGAGCTCCTGTCCCAATTCCCAGAAAGGTATGGGCGCGAACTTCTCCCCAATTAAAATGCAAAAGTGTTATAAATACTGCGGCAGTCATTCCAAAACAAAACAATAGATCAATAATGGCTTGCAATAGACGGGAGATGCGCATAAAATTGCAAAAAACATCTACAATTTCAAAAACCATCCCCATCATCAAGCCAAGTATAACAGCAACAAACAAAACAATAAATTGCTGCATGACAAAGGTTTCAGCCCCCGGCATCCTCCCAGATCCTCTCTTCCTTATTTAAAAAGACGTTCAAAAAGGCTTTTCCCCCGGTCACGCAGGCGTCTATCTTCTGAATAAGCAAGCTCCAATATCAGCCCTTCTATGGCCAGCTCTCCCTTTTCCAGATTCAGCTGTTTTATATGCAAATCTTCTCCCCGAACCGCTAACAAGCCCTGTTCCGTTTCCAGCACCACCTCTTCATCATCAAAACTGTCGACATGCACTACCCCGGTAACATGTAAAAGTTCACGATTGTCAATAACCAAACGATGGTCCGTTGGTGTCTTATTATAATTTTCCAAATCCAGCCCTCCTCGCACATTTCTATTCCATCATATGAGGGGGACAAGATTTTATGCCTGTAAAATTAGAAAAACAAAAAAACGGCCACGAGGCCGCTTTTTTATTCCCATAGTTTTACAATATCTATATTGCGATAGTAATACTTTACTATTTCTTCGGCATTTTTGCCTTTCTCCGCCAAGCTGCGGGCACCCCACTGGCACATGCCGACACCATGGCCATAGCCTGTGCCTTTTAGCGTAATATTATTGTCTTCAATGGATATTTCTTCGATATAAGTCGAGCGCATGACAGTACTATCCAAAGCAAGACGCAGCTGCGGTCCCGATACCTCTACTTCATTAATACGAAAACGAACCACACGTCCTGAGGGACCTTTTTCTGCTATCTCTATTTTTGTAACTTCCCCCGGATCTTGTCCGGTTATTTTCTGCGTCACTTCCCTAATGCGCTTTAGGGGAAAAGTTGCCTGCCAATTTTTTTCTTCTTCCGGAATAATATCTCCGGCAGGACTGTCTACAATTTTAATATATGGGGGATTAGGTCCTTTAAATTCCAATCCTTCCTTGGCCATTGCAGTGCGTGGTCCGGCATAAGCATGAAACCAGCCGCGAATAAATTCATTACCATAGACTGCAACTTTCCCCCGCGTACTTTCCACTGCTTGCCGCACATTTTCATTAATCCGAGAGGCATCATAAGCTTGAAACTCCTTAATATCCGTGGATGCATGAGCATTGCGGGCCGGAACTCCGCCACTTTCCGCAATTTTTTGCAAAGTAAAGCTGCGGGCAATAATGGCCTGAGCTGCTAGTGCCTCTTTGGGCCAGCTGGGATCCATTTCCGCTGCCACTACCCCTTGAATATATTTTTCCATAGGCATTGTTTCCACTTTATTTTTTTCCGCAATGTACACTCGCAGCTCCGGTTCCTGCTTGTCGCCTTGATTAATGGCTTTGGGAATGGTAACTTCCGGAGCCGTTTTGGCTTTTTCTTCCGGTCGGATAGGTTCGGGCACACGTTCCGGAGATCGCCGCAGCCAACCACAGCCTGCCAGCAAACAGAAAAAAATCAACATTAAAGCCATAAATATTCGTTTAGATGTCACAATTATTCCTCCCACTATTTTTTTATAGTATGGGAGAGAAACTCTAAAATTAAACCAAAAAAAATTAGGCCTAAAGCGGCCTAAATTTACTTAACACTCTCTTTGAGCGCCTTGCCCGGTTTAAAAACAGGCACTCTGACTGCAGGAATGGTAATTGTTTCTCCCGTAGCCGGATTGCGTCCTTCGCGTTCTTTACGATCACGTACATCAAAAGTGCCGAAACCAATAATTTGTACTTTATCGCCTTTGGCCAGGGCTTCGCCGATTCCGTCGAAAACTGCATTTACTACTTTTTCTGTGTCTTTTTTTGTAAAGCCGGTTTTTTCCGCAACAACACTAATAAGTTCAGATTTGTTCACAAAATTTCCCTCCTACTACCATAAATAAAATATCTGGAATACTTTTGCATATTCGTGAAAATTTTTATAAATCCTGCAAAAATCAAAGACTTTTTACCGTTTTTGCTGCCTTTTGGCTAAATTCCACCATTCGTCAAGTTTCTCCAAAGGATAATCTGACATTTTTCCCCCCTCTTTTTGCACTTGCTCTTCCACAAATCTCAGACGCTGATAAAATTTGTTTATACTGGCAGTCAAGGCCTGTTCAGCATCAACATACAGAAAACGTGCCACATTAACAACAGCAAAGAGCAAATCGCCTAGTTCTTCTTCTATTTTTGCCGCATTGCCAAGATTGTATGCATCTTTTAACTCCTTTAACTCTTCTTGGACTTTTTCCCAAGCACCGTCTATCTCCGGCCAATCAAAACCGACGGAAGCAGCCTGACGCTGCAATTTCTGGGCACGCAGCAATGCAGGAAAAGATGCTTCTACAGTAAAAAGAGAAGTCCTTTCTTTTTTTTCTTCTTTTTTAATCTGCTCCCATGTGCACAGCACCTCTTCAGCTGTTTTAGCTTTTTCACTGCCAAAAACATGGGGATGCCTGCGTTTTAATTTCTCTATAATCCGCGCAATCACATCATAAAAAGAAAAATCTTGCCTTTCTGCGGCTATTTCACTGTGAAAAACAATCTGCAGCAGTAAATCTCCCAGCTCTTCACAAAAATTATCTTTATTATCAGCATCAATTGCTGCCAGCACTTCATATGTCTCTTCCAATAAATATGGTTTTAGAGAAATATGGTCCTGCTCCTGATCCCAGGGACAGCCATGTTCACTTCTGAGGATACGCATTACCTGCAGCAAATCACTCATATTATACTTGGCAAGCGGAGGCACATACAGCGTTGTCAGATGATCTATCCACCGCTGTCTGTCAATTTGGTACAACGGCACTGTGACAACACGTTTGCCGCGGGATAAACCGGCAGCTCTGATTAATGTAATGGGATGTTCCGGAGGATACAGCTTTAAAAGCTCCAGCTTAACACCAGAAGCAATACGTTGATTATATGCTTGTATAATTAATAAATTCTTTTCCGGTGCAGACAACAGCTTGTCCGTTTCCAGTGCATCTAAAACAAGCAAATCTTTTTCCCGCGGCAGCCGCAGTTCTGCCATAACTGCCTCTAAAAATGACACGGCCGGCAGGATCCGACATTCAATCCCGGCTTTGCCGGCCTTTTCCAGTATAATCTCCACTGCTTTTTCTGCAAATAAGGGACTACCGGGAACAACATAAGCTGCACTGCCAAAATGCAAAGCGGCATTAAGGACAAAATATGCTATTCGGCGGTAAACTTCAGCAAAAGTATCGCTGTGCTGATAAAAAAAATCTAAGGCTTTAAAGGGTATTCGGTGATCACGCAAAACTTTTACAGCAGGATGCCTGGCAGTACGCAGATAAACGTGTTTTATCTGCTTTAATTTAGAAAGTGATTGCAGTGTAATTGCCTCTGGATCACCTGGCCCTAAGCCAAGCAGATATATAGTCTTCATAGTTAATCAACCCCTTATCAGATGAAATCTTTCCGCTATCCGCACTAAAATTGCACCAATTTTAGGCAACAGTAATAAATCACTCTTATAAAGCCCACCCAAAAACATTAAGCTTACGAAATATACCGCCGCCCCAACCAGCACTGATAAAAGCGTCGTAATCTGATTGGCAGCAGTAATTCCTAAAGATAGCAGTGTGGGCTCAAGTGTATTATACAAATAAATCACAATTATGCCCATCACTCCGGCGGCGCATAAGGGTTTGGCAATAGTTTCCACAGCCGCCAGATGTAAATCCGTTATTTTTTGTAGCTGATAGACATTTAACAAAGCTGCCGTACCAAAACCCAGTACAGTGGCTAAAGCTGCACCGCGTACGTTTAACTCCGGCCAAGCCGTTAAAATCCAGGTAAAGCCGGTTTTGACAACAGCACCCCAAAACAAGTTAGTTACCGGGATCATGGCATGCCCCAATCCTTGTAAAACAGCCGAGGTCGTTTGGTACAAAGTCAAAAAAACCACACCTAAAGCCATAACGGCCAAGACAGCTCCGGCTTCTGCATTCTGATATAATAAAACACATATCGGCTCGGCCAACAGATAGAGTCCTATGGCTGAAGGTATGGCTAAAATAAGCGTCATCCGTATAGCCTGATATGCCCTTTGCCGTAGCAGACTGTATTTACGCAGCGCCAGAGCTTCAGAAACGGCCGGAACCAAGGAAATGGCAAGGGCCACTGTAATAATGGTGGGAATATGTATAATGGGACTAGCCATGCCGGCCAGCTGCCCATATAAAGCGGTAGCCCGATTGCCTAAAAAGCCGGCGGCACGTAAGCGCAGCGGCACAACGGCCAAATCGACAATAGATATCAGCGGCATTACTAAGCTGCCTAAAGTTATGGGAACGGCAATTCTCAAAATTTCACGCATAATCCGCGTAAAGGAGTGAACATTTTTCTTGCCCTGCCTTTTTAACTTCAGCATATATTTTTTTCTTTGACGCCACCAAATGAATATTAAAGCCAATAAGCCGCATAAAGCGCCGGCAGCGGCGCCAAAACTTGCGGCTGCTGCTGCATACTCCAAGCCCTTTGGCAAAAGATATATCACCAAAAAAAGGCCGATTATGACACGCCCCAACTGCTCGATTATCTGGGACAGGGCCGTTGGCAGCATTTGCTGCTGTCCCTGAAAAAAACCGCGGTAAGCAGACATTACGGTAACAAAAAAAATGGCCGGAGAGATACTGATAAGAGGTAAATATGCTCTGGAGTCCAGAAAAATTACTTCGGCAAAATATTCTGCGCTCTGATACAAAAGAACAGAAATAATAAGACCGGATAAACCTAACAAGATAAGTGCCGTTTGAAAAATACGGTATGCACCGCAATAATTTCCATGGGCTAAATTTTCTGCTACTAGCTTGGAAATGGCCGTGGGAATACCGGCTGTGGAAACAGCTAAAAGCAGACTATAGACAGGATAAGCCATTTGATATAGTCCGACACCCTCGTCTGTCATCAACATTGCCAGCACAATCCGAAAAAATGCACCGACAATCCGCACCAAGAGACCCGCCAGAGTTAAGATGGCAGCACCTTTGAGGAAAGATTGCTTGGTCAAGACCTCACCCCATATGTGTGAATTTCACCCTGCAATCTCATCTTATTATAGCATAGGCAGCAAAAATAACCATCTTGTCAATTAATTTACACAAAGCTTTCCCGTTTTAACAATACTAAAAAAAGCAAGCCGCTACATAAGCAATGCTGCTTATAGCGGCTTATTCATAACCCAAGATTTATGCTGGTTCAGTATTAGTTTTTTTAGACCAACATCATCATGTAAAAATTAAATAATTCTTTATCTAATTTTTCAAAATAAGCCCGGGCTGAATCCGGCACAAGGGGATTTTGAGCCTTAAACTCCTCCCAGTTAAAGAAGTATTTAGAGTCTACTTTCGTAATACTTTCATCAAAAACAAAGTTTTCACTATTTAGGGGAGTACCAAAACTTTCTCCGGCATTGTCATAAACGCCATAATCCCGGACAGTTTCTGCAACAGCAGCCAGATTTTCTAAATTGACATCAGATAAAGTAAGCGGGCCCTTATCAAAGCCGAAAATATAGCCGCCTCCGGGCATCATGATATCAAGCAGTTCTTTGGCCTTGTCAATACACTGCTGTTTAGTACCGTGCTTAATTAAATCAATGGGATATAAACCTTGGATCAGGAATTTTTTGCCAAGTTTATCCTTAATTTGCTTCGGATCGCCATACTCAAACATTAATTTTGTGCCGGCCGGCAGTTCAAGCAGATTATCTAAATAGCGTGTCCAATCATCTTCACAAAATGCAGAAACACGCACACCCAGCGCAGCATAATTTTCCAGCATTCTTTTGTAGGTAGGCATCCACACTTCCATAAAATCCTTTTCCCTCATAAAGGTAGGCATATGTAAAGGCGTACTCACGGCGCCTTCCGGGTGCGGATTAGACGGTAGACCCATTTTAAACATCAGCGGCAGTATCGCCTCGCAAGCTTCTTTCAATTCCTCGCGGCGTCTTCTGATATCCTTACTAATGCCGCTAAAACTGCGCAGCTGGTCTGCAATAAAATCATAAGGAGCTGCAGTAAAACCGCCGGAACCTCTGGGCGGACCTGTATGGTAGCCATATTCCTCCATAATTTCCATGTACCATGGCATGCAGGCCGCAGAATCATTGGCAAGGGCAGCTTTGGCCATTTGCATTCTGCTCAGCGCTCTCATCGGATTGGCAGGATCCAATTCTTTGTACTGTCTGGGAATTACTTTTTCCAGTAAAAAGGCATAGGGATCAGCAATCAAGTCCTGATATTCATCTTCATACATTCCTACTACTTCCGGATGTTGGACAAAGCCCTTATTACCCATAACAAATGATTGTGAACCTAATAGCTGATAAAATGCAGGTGGTCTGGAGATAATCCCGACCGGCCTTACCGGGCTTGTATCAGAATAAATCATTGCACAAATCTTTTTTGCCGGTTCCGCCAGTTTAGAGTAGTCGTATTGCACCTCAAAAATATTTAAACCACCAAATTCAGCCAGGATATGACTAGACACAGAAACACTTACGAAAAGCCTTTCCGGTATTTTGTGATTGTAAAAATCATTAAATAGTTTGGCACGCTGCTCTTGCAATCTTTTGACTTCCTCTTTCATCTTTTAACTCCTTTCCCTCATACTTTTACCTGCTTGTTTACTTACTACTGCTATTAAAATTATATTGTTTAATTGACCTAAAGTCAATCAATATGCAAAATATTATGAATTTTATTTATAGGGTTAATTGTTTTAAGTGCAAAAATAAGCAAAAGCAAAAGAAGCAGCATTTTGTACTGCTTCTTTAAGTTAATCCCTTTTAAACTTTCTCATTGTTCCATTTGTTTGGCTAGAAAACCTGCCGCCGTTTCTACCAGCTTAATTTCCAGATCTCCCATTTTGGTGTTACTGTCCTTTGAGCCCAGAATTACTGCGCCGATAGGATCACCTCCGGAAATAATCGGTGCAATTGCTTCCACAGCAAACTTGGGAGCGCCATCCTCTTCAGCTTCCTGATAATATTTATGTTCAGCAGTATTGCTGATGAGAATGCTCTTCCGGGTTTCCATTACCTTTTCAACGGCAGGAGAAAGCGGCCTGTTTACAAATTCTTTTTTAGGTGCTCCAGCGACAGCAATAATTGTATCCCTGTCAGCAATAAGTGCAATATGACCCATTGCTTCATAAAGAGAATCTGCATATTCCTGAGCAAAATCGCCAAGTTCACCAATTGGCGAATATTTTTTCAGGATCACTTCTCCGTCACGATCGACAAAGATCTCCAACGGATCACCTTCGCGGATTTTTAGTGTCCTGCGGATCTCTTTGGGGATGACAACACGTCCTAAATCATCGATCCTGCGTACAATCCCTGTTGCCTTCAAGCAGACTTCCCCTCCTTTTTCTGTATAGAATTACAGTCTTAACCTCTAGTCATAGTATATATCGCAGATAATCCTTTTATTCATTAGTTACTCTTCACTGACCACCCGACTTTCTGTGCTGGATGACAAATGCTTTAGCTCTCGACATAAATCCAGCAGGTATAACAATTTCTGCTCATCATTTTTAAACTGACTTCTAATGGCTAAAATGAAGTTTTTTGCCATACCTGTTGTTAGGCGTCCCTGGTGCCGCTTGGCAACTGCCAATAACTGATTGGCATGAAAAATTGATTGGGAGGCAAAATGAATTAAAATTTCACTGCGCTCCTCTGTAATGGCAGTTATCGACAATTCCTCTGCCATTAATCTGATCTGTGTAACGCGCAGCAAGTTTTCTGCTGCCGGCGGCAAAGGCCCGTAGCGATCACAAAGCTCTTCCCGTGCCTCTTGAATTTCTTCTTCTGTTTGCACAGAGGCTACTTTTTGGTAAAACACTATTTTTTGCCTTGTATCTGAAATATAACTGGCGGGTAAATAGGCATTAGTCTGCACTTCAATACGCGCCAGAATTTTTTTCTCCTCTTTTATCCCTTTATAAGTACGAATGGCATCTTCCAATAATTTAACATACATATCGAAACCTACAGCCATCATATGGCCATGTTGTTCCGGTCCCAGGATATTACCGGAACCGCGGATTTCCAGATCTCGCAGAGCAATTTTAAAGCCGGAACCCAATTCAGTAAATTCCTTAATGGCTTGTAGCCTTTTTTCTGCCACTTCAGAGAGAACTTTATCTTTTTGGTAGGTTAAATAGCAGTAAGCAATTCGGTTAGACCGGCCAACACGCCCCCTTAACTGATAAAGCTGTGCCAACCCAAATTTATCGGCATCATGAATAATGATTGTGTTTACATTAGGGATATCTAAACCGGCTTCCACAATAGTTGTAGATAACAGCACATCATATTCGCCTTCCATAAAATCAATCATTACTTTTTCCAGCTGCTCTTCCGGCATCTGGCCATGGCCAACAGCGATTCTAGCTTCTGGAACCAGCTTGCGCAGTTTAGCCGCCCACCTGTCTATAGATTGTACACGATTATGCACAAAGTAAACCTGACCGCCTCGCCCCATTTCCCGTATAATGGCTTCACGAATTAAAGTATCAGAATACTCTAAGACATATGTCTGAATAGGGTAACGATCCTCAGGCGGTGTTTCTATGACACTCATATCACGAACGCCCACCAAGGCCATATGCAGTGTACGTGGAATGGGTGTGGCAGTCATAGTCAGCACATCAACATTTTTTTTCAGCATTTTTATTTTCTCTTTATGGCGGACACCAAAGCGCTGTTCCTCGTCAACAACAAGTAACCCTAAATTACGAAAACGAACATCTTTGGAAAGGAGCCGGTGTGTTCCCACCACCAAATCTATTGTGCCATCTTTAAGCCCTTGGATAGTTTCTTTTTGTTCTTTTTTGCTTTGGAAGCGGCTTAAGATAGCTATTTTTACCGGGAAATTGGCCAGTCGCTCTGTAAAAGTATGATAATGCTGCTGAGCCAAAATAGTGGTAGGCACGAGAAATGCCACCTGCATCCCATCCATAATAGCTTTAAAAGCAGCACGCAGTGCCACCTCTGTTTTACCATATCCCACGTCCCCACATAACAGGCGGTCCATGGGCCGGCTTTTTTCCATATCTGCCTTTATTTCCTTAATCGCCTGCAGCTGGTCAGGTGTTTCCTCAAAGGCAAAAGAATCTTCAAATTCCCGCTGCCAACTGCTGTCGGGTGAAAAAGCGTGTCCTTCTTCTGTCTCACGTGCCGCATAAAGGGCCAAAAGCTCCTTTGCCAGCTCCTGTACCGATGACTGTACACGTGCTTTAATGCGGCTCCATTCACCGCCTCCTAATGATGATAGTTTGGGACGTTTCCCTTCAACGCCAATATATTTTCGCACCACATCCAACTGCTCAATGGGAATATAAAGCTTATCATTACCAGCATACTGAATATAAAGATAATCGCGCTGGACACCACCTACTTCAAGCGTACGCAGCCCCAAATACTGCCCAATACCATGCTGCTCATGAACCACAAAATCGCCCACCTGCAGCTCGTGGTAATCACCTATGCGGACGCCTTCCTTTTGCTTCAAACGTCGTTGCTTTTTTCTTTGTGGTAAAATATCCTGTTCAGTTAGAACAGCAAGTTTAATCTCCGGCAGCACAAAACCGCTTTCCAAGGTGCCGTGCATTAAAGTAACACTACGGGGTACAAGCTCAGGCCGCGACAAAGTATAAACACTTGGGATTTGGTGTTCAGCCAATATTTCAATAATGCCGGAACTGCGCTGACGTGTAGATGTTAAAATAGCAACGCGATATCCCTGCCGACGCCAGTGACTGACCTCTTGAGCAAAAAGATCCCATTGGCCCAAAAAGCGCGGTACCGGTTTTGCAGACAGTGAGACTGCATGCCTGTATTTAACAGCACTGCCCTTCTGCGTAAAAACAGAAAAGGCAACTATTTGCTTTTTTGTTTTTGTTAGTATTTGCTCATAATCCCAGATTAATTCCACTTGCTGCGCCAAAAGTTCTCCCTGGGCAAAAAGAGTGCTTTGCATCTCTCCCAACTCATTGGTTAGCTGTTCCACCGCCTGCTGGCAGCGCAACGGGTCATTGAGAAAAAGAAGCGCATCATCCGGAAACCAATCCAATAAACCGGCCGGCTGAGGGTAAAAATATAGCAAATATTGTTCAATACAGGGAAAATATATATTGTGACGTATTTTTTCTAAATGTTCCGTTAACTTTTCCAACAGCCGTTCCCCGGCACCATTTTTTTTGACTTGTTCGGTCAGCTTCTTTTGCTCTGCCTCCAGCGCTGCAATTGCTCGCTGCCGTGCTGATTTTTCAATCACCAATTCTTTTGCCGGAGCCAACTGCAGAGCGGATAAGTTTTTTGCAGAACGTTGAGTACCAGGGTCAAAAGTGCGTATGGAATCTATATAATCGCCAAAAAACTCCAGGCGGACAGGCGCTGTTTCTCCCAAGGGGAAAACATCAAGTATCCCTCCCCGCACAGAAAGCTGCCCGGGCAGCTCCACCAGATCAACACGTTCATAGCCAGCAGCAATTATTTTACTGACCAATTCTTCTAAATCAAGCTCCTGTCCTACTTTCACGCTAAAACAAGCATTTTGCCACGGCGCAAGCGGGCACATTTTTTCAATCAGGCCTAAAATGCTGGTAACAACAATAATCCGCCTGCCCGTGGCTAATTGCTTCATCACACTGATGCGCTGGACTGAAGCATCGCCGCTTTCTGAATATAAATCATGGTAATATAAAAGCTCTTTACCAGGAAACAGAAAAACTTCATCATCACCAAAAACAGCCAATAAATCCTCATAAACTTTACCTGCCTGAAGCGTGTCAGCCGTTACAATCAGCAGCGGCTTCTGCATATAATTGTAGATGGCGGCCATAACCATATGTCTGGCACTTCCATCAAGGCCATAAATAAGTTGACTGCGTGCCGCCTTTTCCAGGCCGCTAAAAATTGCTTTTAACTGCTGTATATCTATAATTTCACTTAATAAACTTTTCATCATCATGCCTCCGGTTATCCTTTACAAAAACACAAAGAAGACCTTGTACCGGCAAGGCCTGTTTTACATGTTTGCGCTATTTTGGCTAACGTAAGATTAATCAATTCTATTATATCTTCACCTACCTGTGCCGTCAACGAAGCATAATGAGGATTGTCTTCCCGTGCCACCAGGCGGTTTTGCCGAAAGCAATTGCTCATTCCCAGCTTAGCCGCACAGCTTCAACTCTTAACAAAACGATAGAGCAAAGCTATATTCAAGACTAAATGCACAATTACGGCGGCCATAATTCCTGCCCCCAGCATATTTGTTTCACTGGCAACTTTGATAGTAACCCACCCTAATAAACTATGCGCCAAAACGGCAAAAAATGCAGGCAACCATCCCTTTTTACCGCTGACAACATCCAACAGTCCTTCTATTACACCAAATGCTAAATGGGTATAAAAAATGTCAGTACTAAAGAAAAAAGCTGTCATTGTTTTAGCAACCTCTTCTACCAGCGGCACAGCACCGATAATAACATTTTTGTGCCATAACTTATAAGCCGCCTGATTGAGAAGGTAAGCAATAGCTGCAGCAGCCAGGCCGGCCTGTAACCAATTCATAGTATGCTCCCGTAGCTTTATAATTTATTATTAAACTCAGAAGCCTCCTTTATACGTTAGGGCCGAACAACAAAAGCATAATTAAAAACCTGCACATTTTTAGTGCAGGTTTAATCTAAACACGCTTATTATAGCGGTTCATCGCTGCTTCTATCCCTTCCAGGATAAAATGCCGGGAGGCCTCTACCGCAGTCTCTAGAACCGGTGCTAAAATCTTTTCCTCCGCCCTAGAAAAGGGGGCTAAAACGTAATCCACCACATCATCTTTGCTTGCAGGGCGGCCAATACCAATACGTAGTCGGGGAAACTCCTCTGTCTGCAAACTGGCAATTATGGATTTAAGACCATTGTGTCCTCCACTTCCGCCTTGCCGCCGTAAGCGCAACGCGCCAAGGGGCAAATCCAGATCATCATAAATAACAAATAGTGATGCAGGTGAAAGGCCAAAGTGACGGCAAAGGGCTGCGGCCGCCTTACCGCTGTTATTCATAAAAGTCATGGGTTTAGCCAGTACCACGGCTTGACCTGCCCAATTTCCTTTACCCCAAAAAGCATGATAATTGACTTTGTAAAGTGGAATTCTAGCTACTCTGCTTAATTGATCAATGGCACGAAAACCAACATTATGACGCGTCAAGGCATATTGGGGACCGGGATTGCCTAGACCAAGGATAATGAACATAACGGCTCCTATTACTCTTGTGTTTCCTCTGCAACGCCAGCGTCTGCAGCAGCTTCCTCTGGTGCCTCTTCTTCCTCCACTGCTTCTTCCTCCAGCTCCAGACGTGGCGCAGTAACGGTCACCACGATGTCTTCCGCGTCAGTAATCATTTCACTATCTTCCGGGATAGTTAAATCAGCTACTGTTAGGCTCTCACCCACAGCAAGTTCTGAAATATCCAGTTCCAGCTGCTCTGGGATACTGGTAGGAAGGCATTTTAATGTTACCTCCCGCAGTAACTGCTGCAAAACGCCGCCTTCCTTTACCCCTGCCGCTTCACCCATCAAGACAACCGGTACTTGAACCTCCAGTTTATCTCTTAAAGAAACACGCATAAAATCGACACTAATGAAACGGTCAGGCACCAGAATATCTCTTTGCAGCTCTTTAATAATAGCAAGTGTTTTGCTGCCATCAACCTCTAAATCTACTAATGTATTAATACCTGTCGGTGTATTTAAAATAGCAACAATATCTTTACTATCAACCGTAATATTTACGGGTTCACTGTTTCTGCCATAAACCACACCGGGTACGTAGCCGTCTCTCCGCAGCTGACGCAGCTGGCTCTTGGTTGAAGTTGCCCGTGGTTTTGCTACGACATGTAGTCGCTCCATGATTCATCCTCCTTCTCCTGTTCTTCTGAATACTCTGGTATTATACCCCAAATTTCCCTACTCAGTCAAACCAACTAATCAAAGAGCTTAGAAACTGATAATTCTTCATGAATACGAATGATTGCGTCACCGATTAGAGGTGCAACGGATAAAACCTTTATTTTATCATTAGGCTCTCCTACATAGGGAATGGTATTAGTAACCACAATCTCATTTATTGGCGAGTTTTTAATTCGTTCCAGCGCCGGTCCCGATAAGACAGGGTGTGTGCAGCAGGCATAAACTTCTGTAGCGCCCTGATCAAGCAAAGCTTGCGCACCCATGGTAATGGTACCGGCCGTATCGATAATATCATCTATCATAATAACGGTTTTACCTTTTACGTCACCAATAATATGCATTACTTCTGCCACATTCGGTTTGGGACGTCTTTTATCAATAATGGCAATGGGTAAGTGAAGACGCTCTGCCAATTCCCTGGCTCTCGTAACACCACCCATATCTGGCGAAACAACCACAGCATCCTGAAAATTCTTCTGCTGAAAATAATTTGCAAGAATTGGCAGGCTTTTTAAATGATCCACAGGGATATTAAAAAATCCCTGAATTTGCCCGGCATGCAGATCCATGGTAATTACCCTGTTTGCACCTGCCGTCGTTAACAAGTCCGCAACCAGTTTGGCAGTAATAGGATCCCTGGCTCTTGTTTTTCTATCCTGCCGTGCATAACCATAGTATGGCAAAACAGCATTAATACTTTTTGCTGATGCTCTTTTCATAGCATCCATCATAATAAGCAATTCCATTAAATTTTCATTGGCCGGGCAGCAAATAGGCTGGACAATAAAAACATTTGAACCGCGCACACTTTCGCCGATATAAATATTAATTTCACCATCGCTAAATCTGTTAACAGATGCTTGTCCCAAGGAAACACCGATGTGCTCTGCTATTTCTGTACTTAATGCTAAATTGGCCGTGCCACTAAAGATGTGGAGTTTTTTCCCTTTATACACACCTTACCCTCCTGACAGTATTGCTGGTAACAGCTTTAAGTTCGCTTAGCAGGAATACTATTCCTGCATTATTCATGATTCTTCATCTTTTTTCCCTAAATATCGCTTCGCCAAGCCTTCTTTATTGACCTGCAAAGCTCTGGCCAGCGCCAAAGATCCTGCCGGTACATCCTTGGTAATGGTGGAGCCGGCGGCAACAAAAGCTCCTTCCCCTATAGTAACGGGAGCCACCAAATTTGTGTTGCAGCCCACAAACGCTCCGTCCTCTATGATTGTTTTATGCTTCTGCCGACCATCATAATTTACCACAATAATGCCTCCGCCCATATTGACTCCATTACCAATCTGAGCATCTCCAATATAAGTAAGATGGGCAACTTTTGTGTTTTCCCCTATTTGCGATTTCTTTATTTCCACGAAATCGCCAATTTTAGCACCTTGGCGTAACACTGTTTCCGGCCTCAGATGCGCAAATGGGCCTACCTTTACACCATCTTCCAAGACACTGCCGGTAGCCACAGAATGACGAATGCTAACTCCATTACCAACCTGGCAATCTATCAGCTCAGTATTAGGTCCGATTTCACATCCTTTGCCTATGCGTGTTGCCCCTCTTAATATAGTATTGGGCATAATCACAGTATCACGGCCCACCACAACATTGGCATCCACATAGGTTGTCTGCGGATCCACCAATGTGACACCGTTTGCCATTAACTTGTTATTAATGCGGCTTTGCATTATCGCCTGCACCTTGGCCAATTGGCATCTGTCATTGACACCCATGGCCTCCCGGTAATCAGCCAGTAAGCTGGTAATAACCGGTTTTTTTTGTGCAATCAAATAGGCAATACAATCAGTCAGGTAGTATTCACCTTGAGCATTGTTATTACCAATGTTTGCCAGCGACTCTTTTAAGGCAGCCACATCAAATATATATGTACCCGTATTAATTTCCCGGATTGAGCGTTCTCTGTCGGTAGCATCCCTCTCCTCAACGATTTTGCGTACCTGGCCTTTATCGTCACGCACAATGCGCCCATAACCAAAAGGGTCGGGGACGACAGCCGTTAATATTGCAGCTGCAGCCTGTGACTGCTGGTAATCTGCCAAAAGCTTTTCTATAGTGGCCGCTTCCAGTAAAGGAGTATCGCCACACGCTATCACCACTAGTCCTTTTTCAGGCAGCAGAGGCACGGCCTGCATTACAGCATGCCCTGTACCCAATTGCTGTTTTTGTTCCGCATATTGTACACTATCCCCCAAGGCTGCTTTAACCTGCTCGCCACGATAACCAACAACAACTATTTTGTTAGCACAAACGCTGCTGACGGCATTGAGCACATGCTTTACCATTGAACAGCCGCAGATTGAGTGCAGTACTTTGGGTAGATCAGATTGCATCCGTTTGCCTTCACCGGCAGCTAAAATAATTGCAGCTCGCTCCATAAATTATTGCCCCCTTTTTCAGACCTGCCTCTTATTTATTTTACCCTTTCTACTGGCAGAATGCTACAATATGACTGGAATCTGATAGTGTCAACCCACTGTAGGGAAAAAATAATTTCACCAATCCTGAAAGGACGCCCACTCGAAATCACATTTAT
>JAAZIQ010000054.1 GCA_012800795.1 Bacillota bacterium | reverse complement strand
GAAATATCCGCAATCAGGGGAAAATCAGCTGCGGTTAGCAGCCAAATTAATAATATTTTTCAATAAAATGCGAATTATGGCAGTGAAGGGCACAGCAAAAATTAAACCGGCTAAGCCAAACAGCTTACCTCCCAGTAGTAATACAAAAATAACAACTAACGGATGCAGCCCCAAGCTGCGCCCCAAAACTTGCGGTGCTATCAACTGATTTTCCAACTGCTGCACAATAACATAAACTATCAATATTTTCAGGGCAAGGGCGGGAGAATCCAGCAGTCCCAATAGTACGGCGGGGATGGCGCCGATGATGGGTCCAAAATAGGGAATAATGTTGGTAAGCCCGGCAATAAAACCGAAAATTAGCGCAAAGTCTAAACCTACCAGTGCCAAACCTAAATAAGTCAATAAGCCAACTAAAAAGCAGATAATTAACATGCCGCGAAAATATGCACCTAAAGTGCTGTCCATTTCACTTCCTATCCTAATTACCCAGTTACGGTATTTTTTCGGGCAAAACTGAACGGCTGATCTTTTCAAATTATCCATATCTCGCAGCACATAGTAAACAACCAGTGGAATTATTAAAAAGGTAAACACGTTTGAAAACAATCCCAAAACAACTCCGGTTACACGTTCCAGCATCTCTTGTATAGCTTTCTGCAAATTTAAGATATTTTGATCCAACGCTAAACGCAGGCTTTCAGGCAAATTTATGCGCTGATAATCAGAATGTAAATGCAACAAAATACTTTGAAAGCGTTCTGTATATTGTGGAATCATCTCCCCCAATTTCTGTAGTTCAGTTATTAAAGCGGGTATGGCGGTTACACTGAAAATAAAACCTGCAACAAAAAGAATTGCATAGATAAGCAAAATTCCCAGAGAGCGAGGTATGCGGTAATCCTCCAGGAATTCAACCATAGGATTTAAGATATAAGCAACTATAAAGGCAAGAAAAAAAGGAAAAATAATTGTAAAAAGTAGTGCACCAGACCTGATAAGCCAGAGAATGAGTAGAAAGAGCAGCGCAGCTGCTATGCCGATAATTATGCTACGGTAGCCGTTAAAGCTATTCTTACCGAATTCCAAGCCGCCCACCCCCGTATTTCTATTTTATTTATATGCGGGGAAAAAAAACTCATTCACTAGCCTAAAACAGTCTCTTCAGGCTGCTTGTTGCTTTGCATCAGCTCCATTTCCGCCAACGAAATAAGCGTTCCCTCTTCATCAACATAATATGCAGTAAATCCATCAGGCCCGTCCATACTAAATTCTAATAAACAATTCCAGCAGTAATATTGATTTGTACCTACTTTCCCGGTATCAATACCACCGCACAAAGGACATTTCATTAATAACACCTCCTTCTAATTGCCGAGAATTAATGCATCTTCTCCGATTTTCAGCTGCAAGGATTGCTCTACTACCGGACGCCCTTTTAACAAATCATCAATTAAACCGGAAGAAAGACGCCAGCCGGTAATACGCCCACTACCTTCATCAAAAAGAAAATCCTCTACTATTCCCAATTCATTTCCTTCGGCAGTCAGCATACGCTTGCCTAAGACACGAAATGTTTGCTGGTTTTCTAATTCCGGGGGATCGCCCGATGCCGGAGAACCTTCCTCCTGAACTAAAATGGCATCAGTACCCACACTGATAATTGCCCGATAAGGGAAAATACGTCGTTGGGGTAACCAGCCGCCACCTTCCGTCACTAAAGCGATTACGTTTTCCCCACCTTCATCAAGCAACCATTCCTTGACTTTACCTAACTCGCGTCCGCTTTTTAGAAAAATAACGGGCAAACCAATCATTTCCCGGGAAAAACGCACTATTACACCCCCACAGTATCCCCCAATATTATTTGCTTAATTCAACTTGTATAGTTTTCAAGCAACCTTAATAAATCATAGGTGTCGGTAAAAGGAATCCCTTTTTCCAGCTCCGGGCGCACATCATCTCGCACTTCATAATCAAGCATCACATGCCGAAGTATACCATGAGGCGGCAAACCATCGTAAATGGCAATATGATTTTCATATATGCCAAGATAACCCTGGTATTCCGATTCTTGCGGGCTTTCATTTGTTTCTCCGACCAATAAATCCACATCCGCCCCTTCCACAATACCGGAGTTTCCTATTTGCCGGACCGTACTATATTGACCCAGCGTCAAGCCAAACAGCAGACCTAAAATAAAAAGCGTGCCGGCACAAAACTTTTGTTTATAGTTGTTAAACACAAAAAACCCCCCTTTCACGGTCTTATCTTTATACATTTCCCGTGAAAGGAGGGTTTATGCAGTTTTTTACTCATTAGCTAAAGTTTCTGCTATGTCGGGCGGCAAATCAAGATTTGTGTAAACATTTTGCACATCATCATGATCTTCTAACGCCTCAATCAATGCCATTGCTTTCCGTGCCTCTTCCAAGTCAGTAATCTCGACAGTTGTTGTGGGGATCATGGTTATCTCTGCTGCGAGGAACTTGATATCCTGTTTTTCCAATTCTCCTTTAACCTGTTCAAAATCTTCGGGTTCAGTATATATTTCATAAATATCTTCACTGTTTTCAAAATCGGAGACACCGGCTTCCAAGGCCAGCAGCATCAACTCATCCTCGTCTATACCTTCTTTGGCCACTGTCAGATAACCTTTGCGTTTGAACATCCAGCTAACACATCCCGTCTCGCCCAGACTGCCGCCGCGTCGGGAAAAAATATGGCGAATTTCAGCTGCAGTCCGGTTCCGGTTATCAGTCAAAATATCCATCATTACTGCAGTTCCCGCCGGACCATATCCCTCATAAACTATTTCCTCGTAAATAACGCCATCCTGCTCCCCTGATCCCTTTTGCAGGGCACGCTGGATATTATCATTTGGCATATTTACAGAGCGGGCCTTTTGCAAAGCCAAGCGTAAACGGAAATTAGCGTTGGGGTCATTGCCGCCTTCCTTTACGGCAACCATTATTTCTTTCGATATTTTGGTGAAAATTTTACCCTTTTGCGCATCTGCTCTTGCTTTTTTATGTTTAATATTAGACCACTTTGAATGTCCGGCCATCATAATCCCTCCCGCTTTTTAGCTCATCTCCGGCTTTTTTTATCTTAACATGATTCTAGGCGAAGCGGCAAGTAGATTGAAGAAATAGGTTTAACGGTATAGCTCCTGATAACGCCGGTAAGCTGTACGGACTTTATATAAAAATTCCCTTGTCTCGGGAAAAGGAATGGCTTGGCGGTCCGTAAATTTCCCCGACCAAACACCATTTGCCAGCCAACGCCCCACTTCCCCGCGCCCCCCATTATAAGCAGCTATCACAACGTCAAGACGGCCGTTAAATTCTTTTGTCAGACTGGCCAAGTACCAGGTACCCAACCGAATATTAATTTCCGGCTCCATAATTTCTTCTTTTGTTAAGGGGGCTAACTGGAGCTGCTGTGCAATCCAGTTGGCAGTAGACGGCATTATCTGCATTAATCCCAGCGCACCTTTACGAGAAACTGCTTCGGGATTAAATTTGCTTTCAGTATGTATCACTGCCACCACCAGCAATGGATCAATTCCATATTCCATGCCGTATTTTTCAATAATCTGCCGATATGGATAGGGATAAAAAAGCCTGCCTATTTGAGGTGTTCGTAAAAAAAACACAAACATACACACCACAAGCAGGATAAAAAGTAAGAATCGTAGCGATTTAATAATCCTGGTCATTTACACTCTCCTGCAGCAAACGCTGCCATAATTTTTCCACCTGTCGTTTTGTTTCAGCAATCGTACCGCCATTATCAATAACAAAGTCTGCAAGTTTTATTTTTTTCTCCAAAGGCATTTGCGCAGCCAGTCGCTTTTGCGCCTGCTCCTTAGACAAATCCTCCCTTGCCATTAAGCGTGATAGCTGCTGTTCTGCTGCAGCTGCCACCACCACCGTAAGATCAACATCTTTGTAAAAATCCGTTTCAAATAATAATGGAATTTCAACTACTACTATGGGTACACCCTGCCGTTTAGCAGTCTGCAGATGTTTATACATTAAACGGCGTATCTCAGGATGGGTTATCTGCTCTAATAATTTACGCTTTTCCTGATCATTAAAGACCATATTGCCTAATTTTTTTCGGTTAATTTGTCCATCATGCAGCAGTATGTCACGACCAAAATGCTGTAGTATTTTTTGATAAGCAGCTTGACCGGGTTCTACAATCTCACGTGCTAAAACATCTGTATCTATAAGATAAGCTCCCTTTTGGGCCAGCAATGCAGTCACCGTCGACTTACCAGTGGCAATGCCTCCGGTTATGCCCACAATCAGCAAAAAAAAACCTCCTTCTTATCTAATTCACTAGTATACCAATAACCATTATTTTTTAGTAAAAATTTATTTACAGCATAAAAATGTAAATATTTTAATCTATCCTAAATATATGTTATAATCAAAAAGTATTTTCTTCTGACATGTAAAAAGGAGGGCACTCGATGCTTGATTTTAAGAATGCAGAAGATTTTACTAAGGTTTTTCAGGAGATATTTCCTAAACTGATGCATTATTTAGAAACAGAAGAAATTAAGGAGTCATCCGGTCTAAATATTACACCGGTGCAAATCAATGCACTTCTTATTCTTTATCTGAATGAAGGCCTTACGATGGGTGAATTAAGCTCTGAAATTTATCTGGCAGAAAGTGCGGCTACCCGTTTAGTAGACCGCTTAGTAAAAATGAACCTGGCAAAACGTAAAGGCGATCAGAAAGACCGTCGTATTGTGCGTGTGTATCTAACACCATATGGCAGACAATTGGCAAATTTGGTTTTCGAGCGCCGCAAAAGTCGTTTTGATAATTTAGCTGCCCGGCTCTTGCCCGAAGAGCGGGAAATGTTGGTTTTATCAGTTAAAGCCGTCTTACGAGTCTTTGAAGAACTGGAAAAAGAATCGGCCTTAGACAACTAGGCTGGATGATAAATCCAGCTTTTTTGCTGCTATAATACCCTTTGCTGTTTACTAATTTTTTCTCTGAGCGCTGCTACATAGCCTGCAATATCTTTTTTGCTGACCAGTGCCGATATCATGGCCACACAAGACACCCCACAGCTGCGTACCGCCAAGATATTATTTTCGTTAATACCGCCAATGGCCACGATCGGCCTATCTGATCTGGCGGCTACCAGAGCAAGATAATCGAGCCCGACAGGCTCCCCTGCATCAGTTTTGGTATTGGTCCCAAAAACAGGTCCCACGCCAAGATAGTCGGCATCACTGGCCGCCGCCGCCTCCGCCTCTGCCGGTGAACTTACAGAAACACCAATGAGCATCTTTTTCCCCACCAGTTTGCGAACTACTTCTACGGGTAGATCATCTTGCCCCACATGTACGCCGTCTGCTTCTACGGCCAAAGCCAAATCTACATCATCATTAACGATAAAAAGTGCCTTGGCTTTTTTACACATTTTGCTAATCTGAAAACACTGCTCATATTTCTCCCTTTTTGTTTTTTCCTTTTCCCGATATTGAATGATTTTAACATCGGCAGCCAGCAATTGTCGGACAACTTCGATATTATTGCGCCCTGCAGACAATGCTTCACAGGTAATAGCATAAATATCTGTTTGCAAATAAACTGACTTGTCCATTTTCTCCCCCTCAATAGCTAAACCTTTCCCACACTATTTTATCCGCGGCATGATTCTTTGTGCAAGCAGTGCCGCCAAAAAAACTTTCAACAAATCTCCCGGAAGGTACGGCAGCATTGAAATTGCGGATTGAAAGAGATTGATCTCAAGCACAAATGACAACTGCACTAAACCCGGCAGGTAAACCACCAGTACTCCGCCGATAAAACAAGCCTTGGCCAAAGAAAGCAAAGACGGCTGTTTAATTCTCTCCGTTAATTTTCCTATTAAATAAGAGCCGCAAACAAAGCCCCAAATAAAACCGCCGGAATATCCCGTCAGCACGCCTACACCGGCTCTTCCTCCGGCAAAAACAGGCAGCCCGATAACTCCCAACAGCAGATAAGCAATTTGGCTGAGAGCAGCTCTGCGAGGACCTAGTATCATCCCTGCCAGCATCACCATTAAGGACTGCCCAGTGATGGGAGGTAGGCCTCCCGGTAAAGGAATTGTGAAATAAGCCATAATTACAGTTAAAGCTGTAAAAAGTGCAATTAAAACCAAATCAGACAGAGGTAATTTTCTTTTCATACTGGCCCCCTCCAAATTATTACGGAGGATTATAACATGGCTGTTTTTTTCTTGTCAACCAGTAACTGCATCCGCCTATTCTTAATTAAAAAGCCGGCAATACGCCGGCTTTTTAATTTTAGTTTAGGCAATTGTAATTTCAGGATCTAAATACACATCCTGAATGGCATGAAGAAGTTTTACGCCCTCTGCCATTGGCCGTTGAAAAGCTTTACGTCCGGAAATTAACCCCATCCCACCGGCTCGCTTATTAATAACGGCGGTGCGTACAGCCTCGGCAAAATCATTTTTCCCCGAAGCACCGCCAGAATTAATCAGACCGGCGCGGCCAAGATAACAGTTAACGACTTGATATCTCGTCAAATCAATAGGGTGGTCGCTGGTTAGTTCAGTGTATACTTTTGGATGGGTTTTGCCAAAATCCTTACCTGCTTTTTTGCTTACCGCAGCATAGCCGTTATTGACTTCCGGCAGTTTCTGCTTAATAATATCTGCCTCTAAAGTGACACCCAAATGATTTGCTTGGCCCGTTAGATCTGCAGCCGTATGGTAATCTACGCCATCAATTTTAAAGGCACTGTTGCGCAGATAACACCAAAGCACCGTAAACATACCTAATTCATGGGCCAATCTGAAAGCTTCTGTTACTTCTTGGATCTGCCGCGAAGATTGTTCAGAACCAAAATAAATTGTGGCTCCTACGCCCAGGGCGCCCATTTCCCAGGCCTGCTTTACACTTGCAAACATTATTTGGTCATAAGTATTGGGATAACTCAACAACTCATTGTGATTCAACTTCACAATGAAAGGAATTTTATGGGCATAGCGACGTGATACCGCACCTAAAACACCAAGAGTTGAGGCAACGGCATTACAGCCTCCTTCAATTGCCAATTTCACAATATTCTCAGGATCAAAATAAGCTGGGTTAGGCGCAAAAGAAGCCCCCCCGGAATGTTCAATCCCTTGATCTACCGGCAAAATGGAAAGGTAACCGGTACCCTTCAGACGCCCGGAGCCAAATAAAGTTTGCAAACTTCTCAGAACCTTTGCAGGCCTGTCGCTAATGCTAACTACTCTGTCTACAAAATCCGGTCCCGGCAGATGCAGCATTGACTTGTCAATTGTCTCACATTTATGTTCCAGCAAATATTGAGCCTCGCCACCCAACAATTCAGCAATATTCATCCTGATCCTCCTTATGTATTTACTTCAAAACCAATCCTTGCTTATATAATTCTTTTATGACTATTGGTTTCCTGCAATTACTTCCAAGCAAAAGTTTATTTTCTAGATTTTCTTATTGCAAAAATGAAATATTGTTTAAGAAGAATTAAATAGTAATAAGGAATTTCAACTTAAAAGCAATATCTAAAACATCTCTCTCCTGTATAATGAAGATAATTACAGCATACAAGAAGGTTACAAACAGGAGGCTTATGGGATGAATAAAAACAATAGAAAAAAACAATTAAAGCTTGTACCGATAGCACTGATACTAATAATGGGAATCCTTATCATTAATGGAACACATACAAAATTTCTTCACTACTGGCATTCCTGGCTCGGCGAAAAAAATCCCACCATCGGAGATAATGTGGAAAAACCAGACAATTCACACTCCAACAAACCATCAGACTCCTTGCCGGAGGAACAGCCGCCAGACTCCTTGCCGGAGGAACAGCCACCGCTAACAGAAGAAACAGACCCCCAAGAAGAAAATAAAACTCCTTCGGAAAGCCCTGCAGAAAATAAAGAGAAAACCCCTATTATTTATGTAGGGCAGCAGTTAATTATTCCAGGAGAGAAAAGCAACCCTGCTTCCGCTCAAGTAATTAATGCCGGGATTAAGCCCAATAAGCAAAAACAAATTGCTCTTACTTTTGATGCGGGTTGGCTTTATGAACAAACTGAGGATTTGCTGGCTGTTCTCGACGCCTACCAAGTAAAATCCACCTTTTTCATGCGTGGTTTATGGGTCGAAAATAACCCCGAGTTAGCAAAATTAATAAAAAGTAAGGGGCATATTGTTGAAAATCATTCCTTAACGCATGGGCATTTAACGCAGATGACTAATGACGAAATTAAAAATGAAATAGCCGCTACAACCAAAATTATTCAAAAAGTAACCGGAAGTACCCCTACTCTTTTCCGCCCACCTTATGGTGAATATAACAACCGCTTGCTAAAAATTTTGGCAGAGTCCGGATATCAATATGCCGTAATGTGGACTGTAGATTCCCATGATTGGGCTGAGGAAATAGGCGGGAAAAAAGTAACAACGGACTATTTGGTTGAGCGGGTCCTAAAAAACGCTTCAGACAAAGGCATTATTTTAATGCATATTGGCGGCTATAAAACTGTAGAAGCACTCCCCAGAATTATTGAAGGCCTACGCCAACAAGGATACGAATTAGTGACAGTAAATGAAATGCTGCCGCCGGCCTCAAAAAATTTGCTCCATACTGTACAGGCAGGAGATACACTTTATTCCCTTGCCAAACGTTATGGCGTAACAGTAGCAGAATTAATTGAAGCTAATAATTTGTAGCACATTATACTACCACAAAACCCCTCCCTGATTCGGAAGGGGTTTTGTGGTAGTTATGCTAATGATACTTTTTTATAATGGCACTTAAAGCCAATGCTTGGCTAAAATCTCCTTCTATTCTTACCCGCCCCGTTAGGAGGGCTACTTTTGGATTTAATTCACCGGATGCTATTTTTAAAAAATCCTCATCAGAAATATAAATAATACAGCTTGGTTTATAAGGCGTTCCCTCTGCCCAAGCTAACTTCCTCTTTTCTATTTTTAACTGATAAGTTGCTGCTTGCCCACCAGTAATATTGAGTTCAAAAATAGCCTCTATAGCGGTTAATTCCGGTGGTGCCTGATCCAGTTTTTGAATTAAATCATTGATAACATCTTCAACTGTCAAATAAAAACCTCCCTTCATCTGTGCATACTATACAAATTGTCTAACAGCTGTGTCTTTTTTTAGATCTCCTTCACCAAAAAATGCCGGTAATCGTATTTCATAATTTTACTTATCTACATTATACAAACTAGCTATAATCCTTGTTACTGCCTTTTCAACGGTTAAGTTAGTACAGTCTACGCTACAATCAGCATAATGTTCGTACAATTTCGTCCTTTTATCATACAAATCTTTTAAGCTTTCACCATTAGCCATGACAACACCGCGGCTAGCCATATTTTGCAACCTTTTTTCCAATTCAGATAAACTCACCTTAATATAGACGACAATTCCGTTATTCTGCAAAGACTGCATTGCGGCTTGGCTGTAAACAGCACTGCCACCGGTAGCAATCACACAATTGCGTACTTGCAGGCCTAATAAAACCTCTTCTTCAATTTTTAAAAAACCTTCCACACCATCCTGGTCAAGAATCTCCTGCAGTAAACGCTGCTCTTTTTCCTGTAAAATTAAATCAGTATCTACAAATGACATGCCCAATACTTTTGCCAAAAGCACACCCAGTGTGCTCTTACCGGCTCCGGGCATTCCAATTAAAACAATGTTTTTCTTATTCACAGCCAACCTCTCCGAAAGTAATTTTTCAACTTACACCAATAAACAATTCTGTAGGCTATTAAAATATCCTTTTCCCAATACTACAATATTAAAAAAAGCCTAAAACCCGCCGCTGGCGGGCTTTAGGCTGCAATGAGGAAAAATTGGTTAAAGAGGAGTTGGTATGAGTATCAACATTGGGGGAATGTTCATACCCAAGCGAATTTACCCTGCAAGATATTTCATGGTCTGCATTGTTTTGCAGGTAGTTTTTTGCAGACTTATTTATAATTAGCTTATAAAATAAGCTTTTCTTATGCATTGTTTGCTCTCATACACTTGTAGTTGCAAGAATCATGCCAAAATAAAACAGAATCTCGCAAGCAAAGATTCTGTTAAATCCCGTACTTCTCAAGCTTGTTGTATAAGTTACGCACAGAAATACCCAGCTGGCGCGCTGCTTCTGTTTTGTTGCCATTTGTACTCTCTAAAACTTTTTGCAAAATTTTTTTTTCCCATCTCGCATGCATTTCAGCCAGTGTTTCTCCCTGATAAAGCACCGACTCCTGCTCACTGCCACCATGGTGTGGGGTCCCCAAAGAAAACATTAAATGATGCTTTTTTATCAACTTTTCATCTTTCTGCAAATTAATCAGAGCGCGAGCCATAACATTCTTAAGTTCGCGCACATTACCGGGCCAATGGTAGTCCTGCAGCATTTTAGCCGCCTCCGGTGCCAGTTTTGCACCCGGGCGATTATAATCTTCGCCTAAAACTTGTAAATAATGTTCAGCAAGTAAAGGAATATCTGTCTTTCTTTCCACCAGTGTCGGTATATAAATAGGAAATACATTAAGACGATAGTAAAGATCTTCGCGAAATTTTCCTTCTGCAATTAGCTTTTCCAAGTTTGCATTGGTGGCTGCTATAACCCGTACATCTACCGTCCGTGGACGTGCCTCGCCAATGCGGACAACTTCCCCTTCTTGCAGCACACGTAGGATCTTTGCCTGCAAACTTAAAGGCATCGTGCCTATTTCATCAAGAAAAATTGTTCCTCCGCTAGCCTCTTCAAAAATACCCTTTTTCCCTTGTTTTCGTGCACCCGTAAAGGCACCTTCGCTATAACCGAAGAGTTCACTCTCTAAAAGTCCTTCCGGAATAGCACTGCAGTTAACGCGTATAAATTGCTGATCGCGGCGTGGGCTGGCATGATGAATGGCATGAGCAAAAAGCTCCTTGCCTGTACCGCCCTCACCCCGCAATAATACTGTGGCCGGAGTGGCAGCAGCTACTTTGGCCAACTGAACAGCCTGTTTAATAACCGGACTTTCTCCAATTATATCATCAAAGGTATATTTTGCTTCCAGCTGCCGCACCTTTTGTTTAGTCCGCTGCAGCTCATCAGATAAAGCGCGTACTTCGGAAACATCGTGAATAATACCTACACTACCCCGTAGTTTATTATGAATATATAGAGGAGCACAGGAAACCACGACATCGCGTTTGTAGCGGCCAACTTTCATTGGCACTCCTCTAATTGGCTTTCCTGTTTCCAGTACCTTTAAATGAACACTTTCGCCCTCTACAATATCTACGGCAGCGGGCTTATTTAACACATCTTCTTCCTGTAAACCCGTTACCTCCAGATAAGCTTTATTAAACAGAATCCCGTTGCCATTTTCATCAACAACGGAAATCGCATCCTGCACAGAATTGATGATTGTCCAAAGAACTAAACACATTTCATCTGCCGGCAGGTCCTGTATCATTTTTCTGCGGCACCTCCCCCAATGTCATTATATCATTTCTTTTTACCGGCAAACATCATTTTATAAAACAAAAAACTCATTTTGCAGGAGCGTTTTAAGTAAAGGAAAAGGCAGCTGCCCGGGGGCAGATGGCTTTAAACCGGCAGCAAAAGTCATGGCTGAACCGAAATAAAAACCAACTATGCGGCTAATTGTCCCGAGTTCTGACATGGCCATTGTGATACAAGGAATATGAGCATATTTTTCCGTAAATCGTAAAGTAGCTGCCAAAAGATTGAGGACGTCTTCTTTACTATTGGGCATGACCGCCATTTTAACCAGATCACAGCCTGCCGCCTGCATTTTAGTGAGAGTAGTTACCATTTCATCAATTGTAGGCGTCATTTTAAAATTGTGTGTGGAAAGAATAACATGAATACCATTTTGCCGTGCAGCTAAAATGAGCGGCTGCAGCTGCTTAAAACCTATTCTATATTCTAAATCTATAAAATCAGGCTTTGCCTCTAGCACTAAAGAACGCAGGATATCAAAGCGAACATTGCTATCTAGAGGCCTAAAACCTCCTTCCGCATAATCTCTGCAAGTTATAATCAGAGGGTAGTCGGTAATTATTTCCCGCAAAGCTGCAAAAGCCGCCAAAACCTGCTTAACGTCTTCTACTGCTTCAAAATAATCTACCCGCCATTCTAAAAAATCCGGCTGCAGTTGAGCTGCCGCCTTTGCCTCCGCGAGCAGCCCCGGCAAACTACTGCTGACTAGTGGCACACAGATATTAGGAATTTTTCCGCCAAGAACCCGCCCTTTTACCGTTAATACAACTGATTTTTTCATACTTTTACCTGCCGCTTTCTTTTTTCTAATTAATAAAGCGTGTATGCAAAATTTACACGCTTTTTCGTTAAATTGAATCATAAAAATAATATCTATGAATGCTGTAGCTTGTCAAGCTTAGCCTTTTTATGCTAGCACCACATCTAAAAACATCATTACCACAAAACCAATTAAAAGAGCATGGGTTGCCAATTTGGAATTACTTTTTACTTCTCCATAACTATTTTGGCTTTCCGGTATAATTTCATAAGCAATTACAAAAAGCATGGCACCTGCGGCAAAAGCTAAAGTATAAGGTAATAATGGGCGGGCAAATTGAACTAATCCGATACCCAGAATGCCACCTATCGGTTCAACCAAGCCTGTTGCAAAGGCAATCAGTAAAGCTTTCCAACGAGGGAAGCCTTCTCTTAATAAAGGCAAAGCAATGGCTAATCCTTCCGGCATATTTTGCAAACCAATTCCTATTGCCAATGTTAAGCCATTAGCAATTTGCCCGTCTCCAAATCCCACTCCCACAGCCATGCCTTCGGGAAAATTATGAATGGTAATAGCTAAAACAAAAATCCAAACACGCCTCAAACTGGGACTCATAATTAACATGCCGCCCTTTTTGCGCGTTTCAGCTACAGGCCCAACTTGCAGGTTTGTGCTGGGGAAAAATTTATCTACAATATCCATAAATAAGCCACCTACTAAAATACCGATTATAGCAATACTGGCGCCACGTATGCCTTCTCCCCCCGCTTTAATGGCCGGGATAATCAGGCTAAAGGAGGTGGCAGCCAGCATTACTCCGGCTGCAGCTCCCAGCAGCGCATCTAAAACTTTTTTCGGCACATCGCGAATAAAAAGAATCGGCAGAGCCCCGATTCCTGTCGCCAAACCCGCTAATAAACTTGCCAGAAAACCTACCCAGATAATATTATACTGAGATAAGTACGCCACCAATTACCTTTTCACCTCTCATGCATATTCTTAACCATTTTATGGTCAAGATGGTGAAATGGTGATAGGGAGACTCGTGGCGTGTGTTTAAGAAAAAGAGTAGGTTAAAGAAGAGCGCGCCGCAATTCTGCCGCTGAACGCTTAGATAAATATGCAAAAGGAATATCAAAGACAGTCTTTGCTCCCACTTGACCCTCTTTATTTAAGCGATATACAGCGCGGGCATAAGCAACTAAAACACTTGCCGTAAACTCGGGATTGCTGTCTAGTTTTAATGAAAACTCCATCATTTGTTTATGCTCCCGCCCATGTCCTGTCCGTCCACTGTGAATAACAAATCCGCCATGGGGCATTTGGTTGTGCTGCCGTTTAAATTCTTCCTCTGAAATGAAGTTGACCTTTGTCTCGTATTCAGCAAAATAGCCTGGCATGGTTTTTATCTCCTGCGTAATCTTTTCTAAATCAGCACCTTCCTCTGCCACCACATAGCATTCACGCCAATGTTTTTCTCTGGTACTTAAATGAGGATTTTCCCCACTTCTGACGCGTTCCATGGCCTCCTGGACGGGAATAGTATACTGTACAGCATATTTAACACCCTTGATTCTTCTTACAGCATCAGAATGCCCCTGACTGACACCACGCCCCCAGAAAGTATAATTAACCCCTTCAGGCAGAACTGCTTCAGCCAGCAGCCTATTTAATGAAAACAAGCCAGGATCCCAGCCAACAGAAATTGCCGCAGTTGTGCCGTGAGCTTTGGCCACCTTATCAACGGCAGCAAAATGCTCAGGGATTTTAGCATGGTTATCAAAGCTATTGACTAGATTAAAATCTGCCGCAAAGACAGGAGTTTGTACCGGCAGATCTGTGGCTGAACCACCACACAAAATCATTACATCTATTTTGCCTCGAAAACGTTCTGCCTCACTAATATGTAAAACTTTTGCTCTCTTGCTATGAATCTGTAAACTTTCCGGAGCACGGCGAGTAAATACAGCCACCAGCTCCATGTCATCATGCTGTGGCAGTGCTGCCTCCACTCCTTTGCCCAAATTCCCATAACCAACAATGCCGATTTTAATCTTCTCTGTCATCTTCTTCCCCTCCCCAACTTTTTCCTAACCATTCCTCATGGCATCAATGGGATCTAGTTTAATGGCCCTATTGGCCGGATATAGACCAGAAATTAAGCCTATTCCCATACTGAAAATCAAAGCAAACAGAATAAGCCATGGCGGAATTAAAGATATTTGAAACATATTTTCTCCTTCCATTCCAGAAAACATCATTGCCCCGACATATTTATTTAATAAATAAGATAAAAAATAACTTAAGCCAATGCCCAAGGTTCCTCCTATTATACCGATCAATGAAGATTCTGCCAAAAATAAGGTACGTATATCGGCAAATGAGGCTCCCACCACTTTCATTATGGCAATCTCTCTTGTTCTTTCGTATATTGACATTATCATGGTGTTAGTTATTCCGATGGCAGCCACTAAAAGTGTGATGGCACCTATACCTCCCAAGACTGCCTGCATTTGCCGCGCCACATGTTCTATCCCATCCAAATTATCCGCCATAGAAGTGGCATTAAAACCGCGGTCTCGCAATTCCTGACTAATATATTTCGCATAACTAACATCCTGCGCGCGTACTAAAGCAAAGGAATACTGGTCATCCCCTTTGCTGGGCAGCTCACGAGGCAATTCAGGCACAGCGATTTCCTTTCCTGGAGGAAACGCTTGACCGCCCTGCATACCTTGCAGACTAAAGTCTCGCATTTTTTTTACTTCCTTTATGGGTGCAAACACAGACCAAGCATACTCCAGCGATTTAGCACTTAAGATACCCACCACATTAAGACTGTAGATTCGCTTTTGCTGTCTTTGGTTCATCAAGGTAACGGAAACACGCTTATCTAAAAGCTCTAGGGGGTCGCCCTCTTCCCATTCCTTCACCCGATCTGGCTGCTGTCTGGGATCATAGAAGTTATCTATCACCCTGGAACCTGCCACCACATTATATTGATCGCTTGTATTTAGCATACGCCCATAGTCGACATCAAAATCCATTAGCTCCATCGTGGCAGCATCAATGCCAATTATTTGCAAATAACCTGTTTTGTTACCTAATTTCGCCTCTCCCCCCACTTCATAAGCAGGAGAGACGGCCAGTACACCTTCAATTGACTTAATTTCGGCAATTGCTTCGTCTGTCAGCTTACGCTGCTTGCTTTCCTCAGATTCACCTGGATAAGAATGGGCTTGATACACCCTAACCATATTTAGGCTGCCCCATTGTTCCATTTGTTTTTTTGTGATTCTACCAGCCCAATCCCTAAAGATAACATTACCACTATAGCAGTAGTACCTATAATTACTCCTAAGATAGTTAAAATAGTGCGTCCTTTACGGCGCCAAAGATTACGATTGGCTAAAACAAGCAAATCATAACTCTTCATCAAACATCTCTCCACCCTTAACTCTCCGGCGCCAGACAACAACCCCAATCAGTGCCAGTAGCAGGACAAGCAAACCAATCAGCAATGGTTTTCCGGAACTATTTCTCGGCACATCCTCTGGACGCCGAGGATCTTCAGGCAGCCCCGGATCTTTAACTTCCATCTGCTGCACATTAACTTCAAAGGGATACTCCGTTACTACTTCCTGACTGGAACTATCAGAATAAGTAAAAACAACTTTTCCTGTTAATGTACCTTCCTGCTGAGGAATTATATAAGCCTGATAAAATTCACTTTGTCCTATTTCAAAGTTGGCAAGAAAATAAGAGGCGTTTTCTTTGGGAAAATCCCCTTCTATGCTAACCAATAAATTTTTGAGCGCAACTTTTCCCGCATTAATAAATTCCGCACTTATGGGTACAGGCTCGTTTACCGCGGCAACAGGCGGCACTTCCACCCCTATTACCTGCAAGCGGCTTTCCTGCAGCACAGGAATACTTACCGTTTCGGAAACAGAATAGGGCGTCCCCTGCTGATCCTCATATAATATTTCCATAGGCACTAAATAAGTTTTAGCCGCTGCATTGGGATCCACATAAATATCTAAGGACTTAGTATATGTACTTTTAGGTCCAATCCGCTCCACATAAAAGCTGTTGCTACCGTTTACCGGCGAAAATACAGTACCGCTTGCACTCTCCTCAGAAGGAATGGCGGTTAAAGAAAGTTTAAGATTGCGAACTTCCCTGCTGCTGGTATTTTCTATATATAAAGTCAACTTAACAGTATCCCCGGCTAAAATGCTATTTTGCGATAAAGTATATTTTTTTAAGAAAACACGCGGTGTGCCTACTGCCGGCGGCGCTGATTCAATGCCTAAATCTTTTGCGGTCACAGTTATGATTTCCTCAAAGCTGGCATTTTCCGTTTGCGCAAGTGAACAGCTGATATTAACGGGAATAACAAAAACGGAATTCTCAGTAGAACTTAAGCCCATTTTTACGGTTATTTCCTCACTTGCCCCTGCCGCAATATCTTTGATTTGCAAAACATTGCTGTTTCCCCTGAGGAAAACCTGGTCACTATTGAACCGAAGAGCTACATTTTTAGCGGTAACAGTGCCTAGATTCTTAAGCGAAAACTTTAAAGTAAACTCTCCGCTTTTATAAGCTGAAACGCTAAATGTACCTATCCGTAAAAGAACCAAATCCTCTGGAGCCGGTTTTTCCCGTACCTGCAGCAAAAGTGCATCTACTAAATGAGTTTCTAAAACTTCTCCACTTTCAGCTAGGATTTGCACTTGAGAAATATCGGTTAGACCAATCTGATCACATTTTCCATATAATATTACTTCCCTAGCCACTCCCGCTTCTAAGCCGGAAAGCAGTTCACTTTCAGCCAGTTTTTTTCCGCTAGAAGAAAAAGCAGCTAATTTTATTTTATTATTTGTTGCAGCTATTAAGCGCACATTTACTGCAAATTGTTCACCGGCAAAAAGCTGCAGTGGTTCTGTTTTTAATAATTCCACCACTGACTTGTTTTCCGCCTCATTGGCTTGTACTGCCGCCGCCAATAGAAAAAATAAGAAAAAAAGAAAAACAATAAGCTTTTTTCGCATTTATTTCCTCCCCTGTTCTTCAGATACAATTTTACCGTCCACCATAAAAATTATCCTGTCAGCATAATTGGCTACGTCCCGATCATGCGTAACCATCAGCAAAGTCTGTCCCTGCTTCTTAACAGTAGCTTGCAGGCTGAGCATAATATCATGGGTGGTGCGAGAGTCAAGATTTCCCGTCAATTCATCAGCAAAAATAATTCGCGGTTGATGCACTATGGCCCTGGCAATGGCCACACGCTGTTGCTGCCCGCCGCTCATTTCAGTAGGTTTATGCTTACGACGGTCCTTTAACCCCATCTGTGCTAAAACAGCGGCAGCGCGCCTCATACGCTCCCACGGCGGCACATTATCAAATAATAATGGCAGTGCTACATTCTCCTCTGCCGTTAAAGAAGGAATTAAATTGTACGACTGAAAAATAAACCCCATTTGCTTACGACGAAAAATAACTTTTTGCCATTCCTTTAATTTATTTAAGGTTACATTACGGAAAACTACCTCTCCACGGGTCGGTTTTTCTAAGCCCGCTGCCACATTCAACAAAGTTGTTTTACCACTGCCTGATGTACCCAGGATAGCCACAAATTCTCCTGCCTCCAGCGACAAATTCACGCCATCCAGTGCCGTAACGATTTCTTTTCCCACCCGGTATTTTTTTATAACATTACGCAATTCCAAAAGCGGCAATCTTTTCACCTCTCCATAACCATAAGTGAATATTTTGCACCTAACCTCTTTATTCCTGCCGCTTTAACCCCGGTTCAAATAAAATAATAATTTTTTTACCAATACAAAAACCTTCTGCCCGGCACCGGCAGAAGGTTTTTTTATGCAATCCGGGTTAAATTAGTAGAAACATGACAAAGGCAAACATGGCTTCTTCATAACCCTGCATCCGGGCCGCCATTGCCTTTTCTTCCCTTTTACTTATCTCAGGATGCTGCGCTTTATATTCTTCCCATGTCTTATAATATTTGGTTTGCATGCCTTTGCAATCCCCCTTTAATAGTTAGCATTTTGTGCAACATAATCCAATACTGCTTTTATGTTTTCAGGATTAACACTTCCTAATGTCAAAGGAGATTTATCAAAATTAAAGTAATATCTGCCGCCTGGGGCCAAAATATCAATTACTTCTTTAGCTTTATCAATGCATTCAACGGCCGTTTCGGTATACAAGAAAGTAACCGGATAAAAGCCCGTAATTATATGCTTGCTGCCAACCTTTTCTTTAGATAACTTCGGGTCCCCATACTCAAACCACATAATTGTGTTTTCAGGCAGTTCATATAAGTAGTCAAGGAAACGCATCCAGTCCTGCTCAACAAAAAGCAATGTTGGAATGCCCATCTCTGCAAATGCTTCTACACACTCTTTAAAAGTAGGCCAATATAGGCGGGCAAAATCTTTTTCCCGCATGTATGGAGCCATATGTAGTGGCATAAATACTGCAGAGTTTGGTGCCGGAGCTGCCGGCGTTCCCATTTTGATTAATAGCGGGGTAACTGCCTTGACCGCAGCTTCCACTTTATCCGGAATCCTGCGGACATCCTTCATAATGTTTCTAAAGCCCCTAAGCTGATCTGCAACAAAATCAAATGGTGCAGAAGGTGCTGCAGTAAATAAGTTGGCATTGGCATAACCGTATTTCCGGCTTAATTTTGCCGCAACCATGCCGATATTGCCAAACTCGTCATTAAAAATTTTAAAAGCTTTGGCCATTGTTATGGAACGAGTCTGCGGATCGGTATCCAAATTGGTATAAATTCTCGGCAATATCTTTTCCATGATACAATCATATGGTGAAGAAATAAATTCGTCGTACTCTTCTTCCAGCAGCCCGACAACTTCGGGATGTTGCATAAATCCCTGCGAACCCATAATCCAGTTCTTAGCGCCTAATGTCTTGTAAAGTGCAGGAAAACGCAAATGAATGACGGGGAAATAATCGGCATAGAAATCCTGGCAAATCCTATCACAAACAGGTTCAAAGTTTTCCAGATTCCAAGCCGCACTCATTAAATCCATCCCGGCATACTGAACTGAAAACTCATAAGTTAACGCCGGTACCACCGGTACTCTTTTAGGAATTCTACCTGCCAGAACATCCGCCATAAGTTGAGTTCTTTCCTGAGCTAACGCCGCTACATCAGCCATAAACTTACCCACCCACCTTTACTTAATTTTAATAACTACGTTCAGCTATTCACTTACATATGTACGAAAACTGTACACCCAATATTGGGAATTACATCATACTAAGAGTATAGCATTATCTGAATATTGTGTTAATACATAATATTAAATAAATGGACCCTTGCTTACAGCAGTAAACTTACTTATTGTTAATAAATTAGACCAAATTAGACCGGTTGGGAAAACATTTCTTGGGACAAAAGTTAGTAATTTTTTTACACTCTCGCTATTTTTGTAATATCTACACAGTTTAAAAAACAAGAAAGGCCCGTCAACATTGCTTTTTCAGTTGGCACGGAATTTGCATTATTATTTAGGTAAATGATTTAAGTCAAAGCTGATTTTTGTCACACTATAATTTTTACAAAGCATTGGTCACCTTTTTCTTAAACTAGGACAAAAGCACCGAACCTTCTGTTCGGTGCTTTTGTCATGATGAAATAAATTGCCTTGCAGGTATAGAAAGTTTTATTCAAATTTTAAGTATTTCTGAAGAAGAAGCTCTGTTCTTTTATTCAAATTAGCCACATCAACAGAAGTTATTATCTGTTCCGTTAATTTATAGCGTTGTTTTAGTTTTAAAATTTTAAATACACTTTTGTTAATTTGCGCCTCAGGTATTACGCCGGAAATAACAGCCTCTTTAATTGCCTCAAGCACTTTAAATTGGCCTTGTACATCATGGCAGACAAGCAAAAGATCACTACCAGCCTTTAGAGCTTGTACAGCAGCTTCTTCTAGTGAATAATTTTCTACAATTGCACCCATAGTTAAATCGTCTGTAACTACTAAGCCCTTAAAATTTAACCGCTCTTTTAATAGATCAGTAATTATTTTTTTAGATAAAGAAGCAGGATATTGAGGGTCAATTTTAGGCAGCAAAATATGAGCAATCATAATAGCATCTATATTTCCGGCCGCAATGGCATTCTTAAAAGGCACTAGTTCAAATTTATCCAGACGAGATATATCTAAATTCAAAACCGGCAAACGAACATGTGAATCTACTTCTGTATCACCATGCCCGGGAAAATGTTTAGCTACCGCTATTACCCCGCCTTCTTTCATACCCCTGATATTCTGCAGACCTAACCTGCTGACAATGTCAGGCACGCTGCCATAAGACCTGTCACCAATAACAGGATTTAGCGGGTTGCTGTTAATATCCAACACTGGAGCAAAATTGAGGTTGAAACCATACGCTTTTAACTGAGCTGCTAAGAGTCGTCCTATCTCATAAGCAAATGTAGGATTATTTACTTCTCCTACAGCCTGATTAGTTGGCAATTTTATCAATTCATCTGGCAGCCTGCTTATTCGTCCTCCTTCTTCATCAACCGCAAGAAATAAGGGGATGGTATTGGCTGCGTTGGTCTCTTTTAAAGAATTTAATAAAGCCAGCAGCTGTGTGCTATTAATAATGTTTTTTTTATATAGAATTACCCCTCCAACATGCTGCCGCACAATTAAATCTTTTATATCTTCATTTATTGTTACTCCCTCCATGCCAACTATCACCAGTTGGCCTATTTTTTCTGCCAGCGTCATTTTTTTTATTTTATCTGCTATTGCTTTATCGTTTCCTAACTGAATATTAGGCCAACCAGGGCTGGAATTAGTCATAATAATAAAAGCCAAAAGAACAATAATTGCTATGATAATCAAATATCTTCCTTTCACTGAGTTAAGCCTCCTGCATTATTCGGTAGCAAAATAGCATCTACAATAAAATTGCTCTTAGCAATTCTTCCTATACGGTTAATGACGCAATAGTTTATTAATTGTTTCAAAGGTCTTGGTATTTGTCAAAATACAATTATTTAAACTATCTAACAAATTTTAAGTAAGTTTAAACCATTATTGTGAACTTATAATCACTGCTTCATATTTACTAAATCTCCTACCTTTATAATAAAGATAGCGGCTGATGCTACATAAATCATAATGAAACAGGGGGTAAAAAATGAAGTTTACTTTGAAGGTCTTATTAACATGTTTAATTTTTG
>JAAZIQ010000008.1 GCA_012800795.1 Bacillota bacterium | reverse complement strand
GGGGAAGAACTATGCTTCAATTTATCTTGCCTTTTTCCATTGCTTTTATAGTTAGTCTTGTTGCCACACCGCTTATTGCCCGCCTTGCTTTCCTTATCGGTGCAGTGGACAAGCCCAATGCCCGTAAAGTCCATAATTCATACATGCCGCGACTGGGAGGTCTTGCTATTTTTGCCGGATTTTGTACCGCCACAGTTACACTGGTTGGCCAAGATCCCAAAATAGCAGGTCTTTTATTTGGTAGTACAGTTGTTTTGCTGTTTGGCATTGCGGATGATATCCGCGGTATTTCTCCCTGGATGAAGCTATTAGGGCAATTTATGGCAGCACTTATTGTTATTTATTTTGGCATCAAGATTGATTATGTCAACAATCCTCTCAATGGTTTTTTTCAGTTGGGAGCACTCGGTATACCACTAACAATTTTTTGGATTATGGGCATTACCAATGCCGTAAATTTAATTGACGGTTTGGATGGACTGGCTTCAGGTATTTCAGCAATTGCCTTATTAACTTTTGCCGTCATCGCCTACCAAAGCAATCTAAACACGGCAGCACAGCTTTCGCTTATTTTAGTAGGTGCCATTCTCGGCTTTTTGCGCTATAATTTCTACCCGGCCAAAATATTTCTCGGTGATTCAGGCAGTATGTTTTTAGGTTTTATTATTTCCGGCATATCTGCTTACGGCATCGTTAATGGGGCTCCGCCATATGCTTTTATTATTTCCATCCTGGCCTTAGGTGTTCCCATTCTGGATACCTTTTTGGCCATTATCCGACGCTATCACGACAAAAGACCGATCTTTCAAGCAGATAAAGAACATATTCACCACCGCCTTTTAAGCAGAGGTCTTACGCACCGCCAAGCAGTATTGGTGATTTACGGCATTTCCCTTTGCCTCAGTGCCAGCGCACTCTGGGTATGGAGCATCTTATAAATGACAGGATTTAGTCGTTTAAGAGAGAAGTATGTATATAGACGTGGAATAATAGGGAAGTGATTTCAAAATGAAAGCAATGATTTTGGCTGCAGGGCTGGGAACAAGACTGCGGCCTTTAACTAATGTTGTTTCGAAGCCCATGGTGCAAATGGCAGGCCGCCCCTGTATGGAGTATGCTGTACGCTTGTTGGCACGCTATGGCATCAAAGATATTATTGTTAATCTGCACTATATGCCTGAGTTAATTCAACAGCACTTTGGCGATGGTGCAGATTTTGGTGTCAATATCACATACTCCTACGAAGAGGAACTCCTTGGTACCGCCGGGGGATTTAAACGCGTACAAGATTTTTTTGGCGCTGAGCAAGCTTTAATTATTAGCGGAGATGCATTAACGGATATTAATCTGGAAGCATTTCTCAACTTCCATAATAAAAATTCAGGCATTGCCACCTTGGCCTTAAAAAGAGTGGCCGACCCTACTCAATACGGGGTTGTGCTTCTTGAAGAAAACCGTATCATACGCTTTCAGGAAAAGCCAAAACGTGAAGAGGCAGTCAGCAACCTGGCCAATACCGGCATTTATCTTTTCAACCCTGAAATTTTTGACCATATTCCGGCAGATACTTTTTATGATTTCGGGAAACAAGTCTTTCCTGAACTTTTGGCTAAAAAAGAAGCCCTCTATGGTTATGTAATGCGTGACTATTGGTGTGATGTGGGCAGTCTAAATGTCTATAAAGAAGCCCATTACGATATGCTGACAGGCGTTGTGCAGGTGGACCTGCCCGGGAAACGTTTTGAGGGCAATATCTGGCTTGGACAAAGATGTTCCATCAGTCCGAAGACAAAAATTGTCGGCCCCGTTCTCATTGGCAACAATACCACCATTGAGGATGGTGCCTGTATCTACGGTCCCGCCATTATCGGTGATAACACTGTAATTGGCAGTAATGCTGTTATCAAACGAGGAATCCTCTGGGATAATGTTGTTATTTCCAGTAACGTAGAATTAGCAGACTGCGTTATTGCTTGTGACTGCATCATCCCTCCTAATATTCTTTTAAGGAATGAAGTTTTAGAAAAAAGTATAGTTCACTCAGTTTGTGAAGTGGCAGCATCACAAGCGTAAGCAAAATTCGCAAGTTATTTAGTTTAATTGTTGGTGATTTTACCGGTTCGAATTGGAGGGAAAGAAAATGGCAAGAAAAAAGAAAAAGGGTAAACGGTTATTCATCTATTTAGTCCTTGCACTTGTAGTCGGTATTATAGGTTGGGGTTGGTCAATCTGGGCCAGGATCTACGATAACCCACCACAAGATGATGATTATGTCCGGGATGAAACCATCCAAGACGAGCCAGGCAAAGATATTACTAACATCATGGTACTGGGTGTGGACCAAAGAGGTTCTGAGGCAGCCAGAGCAGATACCATTATCATTATCAGTATGAACAATGATACCGGTGAAGTAGCCATGATTTCCATCCCCAGGGATTCTCGTGTAGAAATCCCCGGCCGTGGTTTAGATAAAATCAACCACGCCATGGCTTATGGCGGAATTAATCTCATGAGGGCTACGGTGGAAAAGCTATTGGGTGTTCCAATTCATCATTATGTTTATACTAATTTTGCAGGATTTGAGAACATAATAGATAGTATCGGTGGGGTAAATTTAAATGTAGAACGAACGATTACTGCAGGCGGTATTACCCTACAACCGGGTTCCCAAACGCTCTCAGGCAAGGAAGCATTAGCATATGTTAGGTTTCGTAAAGATAGTGAGGGCGACTTTGGCCGAATGCGTCGCCAACAACAGTTCCTGAAAGCCATTGCCAGAGAAGTAATGCAAACAAAGAATATTACTAAAATGCCGGGCTTTCTTGAGCAGATTTCTAATTATG
>JAAZIQ010000053.1 GCA_012800795.1 Bacillota bacterium | reverse complement strand
TTGAACAAGCAGTATGGGCTCCCATTTATATTCCCGACAGCGTCTTGGCGGTAAGGAAGGAAGTTAAGAATTTTAAATTTCACCCCTGGATTCCTCAGTATAATGATGGTTTTGATATGGAGATAGAGTAAACAAATAATGACGGAGGGATGATAGCAGCGATTTCTAATTGATAGAATCGCTGCTATCACTAGAAAGAGGTGAGCATTTGGCAAAATATATTCTAAAAAAGTTATTATTTATGGTTCCCATTATTATTGGATCGACCATTATTATTTTCTCTATTCTTCACCTTTCCCCCGGAAGCCCGGTTGATATGATTGCGGGACCTAATATTACTCCCGAAGTATATGAAAACATTAGGAGAAGTTTAGGTCTGGACAAACCTTTAGTTACTCAATATTTTATTTTCTTTGGCAAGTTATTGCGGGGAGATTTAGGTACCTCGATATTACAACAAAGACCGGTACTGGATATAGTTTTGGAGCGCTTACCCATCACACTGAAACTGGGGTTTTTATCGTTACTGTTTTCCTTTAGTATTGCAATTCCGGCAGGTATTATTGCCGCAGTAAAAAGAAATACGGCGGCAGATTATTTATCAATGTCGTTTTCACTACTGGGTATTTCCATGCCTACTTTTTGGTTTGGTTTAATCCTCCTTTACTTTTTTGCATATAAACTAGGTTGGTTTCCCACTTCCGGCTATCAAACATGGAGGCATTTTGTATTACCGGTGGCAACAGTCGGGCTAACGGATGCTGCGGTAACGGCACGGATGGTTAGGTCTAGCATGCTGGAAGTAATTAGGCAAGACTATATCAGGACAGCAAGGGCAAAAGGCTTGAGGGAAAGCATAGTGATTGTAAAGCATGCTTTTAAAAATGCCTTGCTGCCGATTATTACCCTTTTTGGTATGAGAATAGGCTGGATCTTTGGCGGTTCTGCGGTAATGGAAATTGTTTACAGCATACCTGGCATTGGCAGGTTAATGGTTGATGCCATCTATGCACGAGACTATCCTATTGTCCAGGGGTCTATGTTGATTCTTGTTATTTGCATTATGCTTGGTAATCTGCTTGCAGACATTCTGTATGCCTGGGTAGATCCGAGAATTAAATATTAGTCTATTAAAAAAGGGTGACATTGTGGAAGAGTATAGGGAAAAAACTTTAGTGATTGATGAACAAAAAAAAATAACGTTTTGGCAAACATTCTTTAGAAATAAAGCGGCAATACTGGCGGCAATTATTATAGTTATTTTTTTGCTATGTGCTATATTCGCACCCCTTATTGCACCTTTCCCTTATGATGAACAGAATTTACCAGAAATGATGCAAGCGCCCAGCGCTAATCATATCTTTGGCACAGACGAATTTGGCCGGGACATTTTTAGCAGGGTAATTTATGGTACACGTATTTCTCTACAGGTAGGTTTTTTCTCGGTAGCCATCTCAGTTATTATTGGTACTATTTTAGGCGCTTTGGCCGGTTATTATGGCGGCATAGTGGATCAAATAATTTCCGGTTTTATTGATATTGTCTCGTCTTTTCCCGTCAGTTTGCTGGCAATTGCCGTGGTCGCATCATTAGGGCGAAGCTTGGTTAATTTAATTATTGTTATTTCGATGATTAGTTGGGCCGGCTATGCCCGCATAATTAGGGGGCAGGTACTAACATTAAAAGAATGGGACTTTGTCGAGGCGGCAAGAGCCCTGGGTGCGAGCAATTTAAGAATTATTTTTAAACATGTTTTGCCAAATGCCATTGCTCCCATTATTGTAATGTCTACATTAGAGATACCAAAGGCCATAATTGTGGAGTCGACTTTAAGTTTCCTGGGTTTAGGTGTTCCTCCTCCCACCCCTAGTTGGGGTTCAATTATGAGTGCAGGAAGGGCATATATTATGCAGGCTCCTTGGATTACCATGTCTCCCGGTTTAGCCATGATGGCGATAGTATTTGCTTTTAATCTTTTTGGTGACGCCCTCAGGGATACATTGGACCCAAGACTCAATAAACAAATATAAGAAAGAATACTTGAACGGCAAAGCTCAAAAGTTTAAGAAGCTTTGCCGTTTAATTTTTTCGAAATTAAGGATTTTCTGTGCAGCCGATTTCAACTTTACCGTTTGTGATGGTGATGGTATAGGGATTGCCGGTTTTGGGATGTTTTAAATCTTGTGGATTATGAAGATATGGGTCTACAACTGAACCTTTTCCTATTGTTTCAGTCGGTACAGTAACGTTATTGGGGTCTTTACCCAAAGAGGCTATGTACATTTGAGCGGCACCGAAAATGGTGCGTTCATTTGCTTCATGGGCTTTATTTTGCGCATTTTCTGTTACGCTGTCATAAACAGGAATGGCAATGGCCACCAGGACACTAATGATTACGATAACCACCATTAGCTCGACCAGAGTAAACCCCTGAGAATTTAAAACTCTTCTCAGCAGTATTTGCACTACTTATTCCTCCTTTTAATCTTTATCTATGTTATACCAAATTGTGACAAAAAATAGGCAAGAAAATGTAAAAAAATAAAATTATTAGCAAAATTTAGCAGGAAATATCAGGAAAAGGGCGAAATTACTTTTAGATTGCTGATGGGGGTGAGGGATCTTGCCGCTCTTCAGTTATCAGGCTTATGACAAGGACGGGGTATTAATTAACGGCAAGCTGGAAGCAGAGAATGAGTTTGCAGCAGCTGCATATTTAAAGAAGCAGGGGTGCACACCACTGGAAATTTCAACACAAATAAGCTTGCCACCGCTCCTGAAAGGGCGAAAAAAAGTGAGCCTGGGTGAGTTGGCACTTTTAAGCCGCCAGATGGGGACTCTGTTAGCTGCAGGCATTCCTTTAAGACGAAGTTTATTGGCATTAGTTCAGCAGGTTGAAAATATGTCATTGCAAAGTTGTTTGCTGGAGATAGCTCAGAATGTAGAGGCCGGGAGCAGTTTCTCACAAGCTTTGGAAGGGTTTCCTCAGATTTTCTCCCCTGTCTATGTTAGCTTAATTAGAGCCGGTGAAGTAGGGGGAACGCTGGAGCTTGTATTGCAACAGTTGGGTAGACAGCTGGAAAGGGAAAAAGCTCTAAAGGATAATATTCGTTCTGCCATGTTTTATCCATTAACGGTACTGCTTTTTAGCTTTTTTGTGCTGATCGTAATTTTAATTTATGTGGTGCCGGTAGTGGAAGCTTTTTATCCGTCCGGGACGGAATTATCAAATCTGGTAAGTGCAATTATTGCTCTCAGCAATTCAGTGCGTCATTATTGGTACTATTATTTTGCTGCAGTAGTTATCTTTGGCTGGGCTGTCCGGAAACTGAAAAAGAGTGCAATTGGCAAGAAAACAGGAGAATACATAAATTTGCGTCTGCCCGTTTGGGGCGGGATAATAAAAAAGACATTTACCGCCAGATTTGCACGAACTTTAGCGATGCTGCTTTTCAATGGGGTTCCGGTGTTGCAAGCAATGGAAGCAACGGGTCCTGCAGTCGGCAGTCTGGAAATCGAAAAGATAACACGGTGGGCGTGTGAACGTGTTAAAGGCGGCGATAGTATTGCCGTTTCTTTAGGAGAAAGTGGATTTTTCCCACAAGCTGTAATAGTTATGATAGCTGTTGGCGAAGAAGCCGGTAATTTACCCAAAATGTTAGAATATATAGCTGATTATTATGAAGCGGAGGTTACGGCGCTTGTTAAGGGATTAACATCTTTAGTTGAACCATTATTGATCATTGGTGTAGGTGGGATCGTCGGCTTGATGGTGTTGGCTTTATACCTGCCCATGCTTTCGTTAATTTTGCAATTCTAAGTGATCGGGATGCGTACAGCAAAAGAAAAAAATCTTAATTATTTTTATCGGCTATATTGTCAAAATGGCAAGGCCGCTTTAACGGCTCTAGTCTGTGCAGGTGAACGCTTGGTACGCCATTATGCACGTCTTTATAACTGTGAAAATAATGAAGATATTTTGCAAACGGGACGTTTTGGATTAATAAAAGCTGTTAAACGCTTTGATCCGACCAAAGGATCCTCTTTTTCTACTTATGCTTCTCACTATATAAGGGGTGAAATGCGCCATTATCTACGCCAGGAGGCATTGTATTACCGTCCGGGAGCACCCGCTGACCTTTATTATCGCTTGGAAAGCTATCTGGAAGAGATACTAAAAGTAAGAGAAGAAATGCCAAAACCGGACGAATTGGCGCAGGCGCTGCAGGTAAATAAGACAAAAGTTATACAGACCTTGCGCGCCGGTTTAATATCTCTGGAAGATGTAGATTTGTCGCAATTGAAAGCAAATGAAAATTTATCATTGGCAGATAAATTAGCCCTACGGGAGGCAATCCATAGTTTAAGTGAGCTGCAGCAGCAAGTGATTTATTTATTGTTTTTTCGGGACTTGACCCAAACAGAAGCAGGCAAAAAATTGGGTATTGGTCAGCGACAGGTTTCTGCTCTTTTGCATAAAAGTTTACGGGAGTTAGCCAAAAAACTGCAGTTTTAGGAGGCTTTTTGCATGCTAAAGTTGAGAAACAGAGTTGTGGGAGTGGAGCTAGATACCGGTTTTATTCGGGCAGTGGAGCTAAAGTATGTAAGAAAAACAATTTTTCTTGAAGCGGCAGGGCAAATAGCTGTGGCAGGGAAAGCCGTGCAAAACGGTTCTGTGCAACAGCCGGAAGTTATAAGAGATGCGCTGCAAAAGTTGTGGTATACTGCAAATTTTAAGAGTCGCCAAGTAGTGCTTGGTGTATTTAATCATAATGTTTTACTGCGTTTTCTTAGTCGTCGGAAAATAGCAAAAGATAAACTAAAAAAAGCCATCTTATGGGAGGCTGATAATTACCTGCCCCTGCCGAGTAAGGAAATGGTTGTGGATGTGGCTGTGATAAGGGAAATGCAAGGGGAGGATAGCTATGAAGTTCTGCTGGTGGCGGCGAAAAGATCGCAACTGGTGGCCAATATAACTCCCTTTTATCAAAGTGAGTTAATAATTCGGGCGGTTGATGTTATACCGCTGGCACTATTGCGCCTTCTTTCACCTGCTCAGCGTAAAGGCATAACTATCATGCTGGATTTAGCCGTGGGGCTAAACAGTCTGGTGGCTGTCGCTGAAGGGCAAGTGCGTTTTGCTGCCATAATTCCTCAGCATTTACAGCAGTATTTTCAGCAGTGTGGTTTAACTTTACCTTCCGGAGTTTGTTCCCTTATTTTCAAACAAGGGGAGAGAGATGTTTTACGCTCTTGGTATAAAGCCGTGGCGGAAGAATTGCAGTCTGCCATTAATTACTTTCTGGTGCAGCAAACCTTCTTGAAGGTGGATAGATTATGCATAAGCGGCTACGGTGCCCAGATGCCGGGAATTAGGGAGTTTTTGCAAAAAGAAACCGGCATAGCTGTTGAAATACTGCAAGCGGCAGCTAATTTAAAGGCTAAAAATAAAGAACTGCAGTTAATGGTTAATAGTCCGGAATTTGCCGTTAGTACCGGTTTGGCATTATATGGCTGGGAAGGGTAGTTATGTTAAAAATTAATCTTATGCCGGCTGAACTGCAGGCTGTGCAAAAAAGACAAAGGACAAAGTCTTGCGCCCATAAAATTATTTTGCTGCTGGCTGCTGTACTGCTAGTTGCTTCACTTTTATTGCGGCTGCAGGTAGAGCAGATCAAAGAAAAAACCAAATTAATGGCTGTACAAAGGGCTGCTTGGGAAAAGGAAATTGTATTATATGAAGCAGCTGTATCTTTAGATAAGCAAATTAAGCAAAAAAGAATCTTATTGCAGCAAGCCATAGCCACTAGTTTTGATTGGGCTCAACTTTTGCAGGAAATTTTTAGCTCTGCTTCCGATAATATTAGCCTGACAAAACTGACGGCTGCTTGGGGAAATAAACAATTTTTAGTAGATGCGGAAGGGATAGCTAAAGAGCATATTGCTTTATCACAATGGCTATCGGCCTTAAAAAAGAAAAATACTTTGCTGGAGGTGCATGTTAATTCCGTAAAAATGTTGGAAAGGGAAAAGAAAGAGAAGCTGCATTTTGCCGTAAGGATTACCACGGAGGGCGGAGGACCGTATGAACAATCAGCAGGGAAGTAGGCAGCGACTGTATTTAATTTCATTTATATTTATAGTCTTGGTAGCCGGCCTATGTTTTGTATGGCAGTTCAGGTTATTTCAAGGCTATAAGCAAATTTGGCAGCAGGAAGAACAAAGATATCAGGCGGCAAGCAAGCGTTTAGCGGTGGCCAAGTCTTTGGGGGAAAGGCAGCAGCAATTAGCTAGAGAGGCGGCAGTTTTATCACAATTGCTGCCTGCTGAGACTGCAGAGGAGCAGTTATTGCTGGGCTTACAAAAAGGCCTTGATATGGCAGGAATGAAATTTGTGCAGCTAAATTTTGCTCCCAAAATAGCCCTGGATGACTTGTGGGAAATACCACTGGAAGTGGTGTTTTTGGGCCGTTTTGAGCAAGTAATAACTTTTTTGCAGTATCTTAAGAGCTTTGATCGGGCGCTGCGCATTGATGAACTCCAGATTACACAGTCCGGAGAAAAAGGAACAGGCTATTTTTGTTTAAAGGCAAGCGTTTTCTCTCTTTTAGAGTAAATGTTTTGAGGAGTGTAAAAGAGTGCAAGCTGTAGTGAAGCCGGAAATATTAGGACAAAGTCTTGTTCGCGAGGGGAGGTTAAGTGAAAAGGAACTGCAGATTGCTTTACAGCATCGGGATTTGCAGATAGGTCAAGCTGATTTGGCACAAGTATTGGTTCAGCTTGGTTTTTGTCAGGAAGAAGATGTAAGTCGTGTGCTTGCTAAACTGGCGGGGATAGCTTTTGTTTCCTTAGAGAGTTATCCTGTTGATCCGAATGCGATTGCCACCATCAGCCCCGAGGCAGCCCGTCGTTATCGGGCATTGCCCATAAGTTTTACATCTTCAGGCGCATTGGTGGTGGCAGCAGTCAAACCATTGGCTAGGCCTGAGCTTGAAGATTTGCGTTTGTTAACCGGTTGTCAGCTGCAAATTGTGTTAATAACAAACAGTGATTTTGAGGCTACAATGAGAAATTTTGGCCTGGCCGGTGTGAAGTTGACTATAAAGGAAGAAGGAGTAAATCAGTATGAAAGTGAACCGACAGTATACCTGCTGCCAGAAGACAGTGAAGAACCGGCTGTACAGTTGGCTAATACCATTCTCTTGCAGGCAGTAAATGCTAAGGCTAGTGATATACATATTGAAGTTTTTGAACAAAGGATTCGTGTCCGCTTCCGCATCGACGGGGTGCTGCATGATGTGTTTAACCCGCCATGGTATCTTCACAGGGCACTGGTGGCGCGCTTTAAAATTATGGCTAATCTCAATATAGCTGAAAGGCGTCTTCCCCAGGACGGCCGCATGTCAATCCAAGTGCGTGGCAAAACAATAGATGTTCGGGTGGCCACCATGCCCGTTGGTGTAGGAGAGCGAGTGACCTTACGTCTGTTGGAACGTACTGAAAATTTGCTTAAGTTGGAGCAGCTGGGTGTAACTGCCACAATACTAGCGCAATATAGGAAGTTGCTAAGTCTGCCTTATGGCTTTATCCCTGTGACCGGCCCCACAGGTAGTGGAAAAAGCACAACATTATATGCCAGCCTAATGGCACTAGATAGTGTACGTAAAAATATCATTACCATTGAAGATCCGGTAGAATATCGTCTGGAAGGAATTAACCAAATACAGATTAATACTAAAGCCGGTTTAACTTTTGCCTCCGGTTTACGTGCTATTTTACGTAATGATCCCGATATTCTCATGGTGGGAGAAATCCGCGACCGGGAAACGGCAGCTATTGCCATTGAAGCGGCTCTAACCGGTCATCTGGTTTTTACTACGCTGCATACCAATGATGCTGCCAGTGCCATCAGCCGCTTAACTGAGATGGGGGTGGAACCTTATCTTGTGGCGTCTTCCGTTGTAGGCATTTTAGCTCAACGGTTGGCACGCCTGCTTTGCTCTTATTGCAAGGAAGAATATACTCTTACGCGGCAGGAGGCAGAAAGTACCATGATGCGGTTAGGCAATGAAGAAAAACTAACTCTCTTTCGGCCGCGCAGCGGCGGTTGTTTACACTGTAACTATACAGGCTATGCAGGACGGATAGGGATTTTTGAGTTATTACTGGTTTCGGAAAAAATACAAAAGTTGGCTGTTGCGAGGGCACCGTCAGGCGAAATTAAGCGTCAGGCCGTTGCTGAAGGTATGGTTACTCTCCTAGAGGATGGTTTGTCTAAAGTTAAGCAAGGTTTAACATCTCTGGAAGAAGTGATGAGAGTAGTCGTGTGATCGGCCTGCTAAAGGAGGTGCGCCGGTGAATTTTAAGTATATTTTTATTACTTTTATCTGCGGCCTTTTAACAAGCTTTTTTTGTAAAAATTATATGTACAATAAAAAATGGGGTAATTTTGCCGGGGAAATTCCCTGTTTTTGGTGCTGTCTCTTAGGGGGGATAATAAGCGGTTTAGTTTTTTTTGCTTTTCGCTATCGTTTTGGCTGGCCGCAAATGCTTTTGCATGCAGCCTATTTTCTGCCGCTGGTGATGATTTTTTTTATTGATCTGCGGCATAAAATAATCCCCGATTATTTGGTGATAGTTTTGCTATTTTTTGGCATCCTGAAAATCTGCAGCAACCAGGCTGTTAAATTAATATTGGGCGGAATATTGGGCGGCGGTATTTTTTTATTACTTGCGCTGTTAAGCCAAGGTGGTTTAGGTGGTGGAGATATTAAGTTGGCTGCAGTTTTAGGTTTATGGTATGGATGGCGGGAAATGCTGCTGGTAATGTTTCTGGCTTTTACAGCTGGAGGATTAATAGCAGCATTTCTTTTATTGCTGGGGGTAAAGAAGCGAAAAGACACCATTCCTTTTGCTCCATTTTTAGTAGCAGCGGCCTTTAGTGTTACAATGTGGGGAAAAGAAATTTTACAGTGGTATTTCCGGTTAAGCGGGCTTCATTTTTAAAATACAGCACTTGTCTTTTAAGAAGGGAAGTTTATGCAAAAGCGAGAAGACGGATTTTTACTGTTGGAGCTACTTGTTGTTTTGGCTCTGTTGGCGGTTTTGTTGCCTGTTTTTTCTAATCTTATTCTTACGAGCACCCAAATCTTAACAACAGCCAGGGAGCAGACAACAGCTGTATATTTGGCTAGGGAAGCATTGGAGCAGCTCCGCAGCGGTAACACTGATTTTGCACAGGAAGAGGTGGAGGGTTTTGCCGGTTTTAGGCGGCAGATAGAAATTACTATGGTAAAAGTTGATAGGGCAGCTCAACCATTAAAACAGATTTTGGTGCGGGTGAGCTGGCAGGATGGAGACAGGGAGCTTACACTTATAACCTGGCAGCCTGGAGGTGAATCAATGGGGAAGGCGGATTCACATTAACGGAACTGGTGGTGGCCGCAGCACTACTGGTGGTAGTTTTGACGGCGGTGGTAACAATAATGCCTTGGGGTGGCAAAAGTTGGCTTCAGAATGCAGCTGCGGCTGAAGCCCAGCAGCATGCTCGCCTGGCCATGGAAGAAATGGTTAATGAATTAAAATATGCTTATCGCATTGAGGTGGATGGAGAGAGGCAAAGATTAACTTACTATAAAAAAAGGAGCGGCAGTTTACGTCGCTACCAAATTTATGTGTCGGGCCGCCAGTTGTTATTGGGACTACCTGAAGGGACGGCAGTACCTTTGGCAAATCATATAGAAACTTTATTCCTAGCCCCGAACGGGCAGCTACAGCGGGGTGATGTCCTATCTATGACTTTAGAAGTCAGTATCGCATCCCAAACAATTACTTTGCGCAGCGCGGTGGCAGCCAAAAATATTGCGGTTGTAGTGCCATGAAAAACGAGCAAGGCGCTGCTTTGGTGTGGCTATTGTATATTCTGCTTTTATTTTCCCTGTTGGGAGCATCGCTGCTTAAACTGGCAGTGATAAATTTTCGGGTTAGTGGGCACTTAGTTGCGGCTGAACAGGCACAATATGCGGCAGAAGCCGGAATAGATTTGGCAGAGGCCGTTCTACCTTCACTTTGGCAGCAGAATTTATCTACAGAGTGGCAGTATGAACATGCAGAAGATCCTGCTTTTTCTGTTTCTGTTTCATGGCAAGAAGGTGTCTTTAAGATTATTTCCCAGGGTAGAGCCAAACATTTAACACAGTCGGCAGAGGTATTGGCTTATGTGCAGCCCGTAGGGAGGCAGGCACTGTATACTAATAGGGCGGAGCTGGCCGGAATGGAAATACAGGGCCATCTTAATGCCAAAGAGCTAGTATTCACTCAGGGAGAAAGCCTGATTACAGGTGATTTGCGGACAAATTTGCTCACGGTGGAAGAGGGAGCGGCATATAACTGCACCGGGAATATTCATGCTGTAATAAAACCTTATGATTTAAATATTAATTTTGCTGAGCTGCAGGAGAAGGCATATTTTTATGACTGGCATATTCCTGATTTAGTTGATGGTTTTTGCTTGATAGATGGCCTGCAAACAGGCCCAATTTATGCGCCGGTTTCTGCCAAGATTTCCCTAAAGGCTCCTTGGGAAGGATTGATAGTTGCCGCTAAAGATGTTTTTATCAACGAGTGGGCAAGCGATAGTCAAGTGGTAATAGTAGCCGCCGGCGATGTAATTCTTGATAATGCTGTTGGCTTTTGGCCAGGCAGTTTATTTATTTACAGTGCCGGTAGTATTAGCCGCCATAATGCTGCACGGCTTCAGATTAACGGATGTTTACTGTCACCGCTTTTACAACTACAAAACATCAGCATTACTTACAATGATTTAGCAATATTACGGCAGCAAAGTGCAGTGCCGCGGGAATTATTGTTGGCTGATCCCTCCTTTACATTGGAATGGCTGGAAGTATCGCCGCGGAGGTGAGTTTGTGGGCAGTAAGGGTATAACTTTTGTTGAGTTGCTGGTAGTATTATTACTGCTGGCAGTTCTCACCGGCTTGGCGGTACCGCTGGTGCAGGATTTAGGCAGCTGGCCGCTAAGGACAGCTGCGCACGAAATAGCCAATGCTATGCAGGAAGCCCGCTTAACCGCCATAACCCATGGACTTAGCTGTACGATGGTATTTTATGATTTAAACGGGTGTTATCGTTTAGATCTCCCCCATGGCACACAATGGGTTGATCTGCCGGCAGAAATAACAATGATTGCCAATTTACCCACAGTAAATAACCGCCCTACACTTTATTTCCGTTATACAGGTGCTCCCAATCAGGGCGGTTATATTCGCCTGCAGGATAGTGCAGGCAGAAGACTCTATATTATTGTCACACCCGTAACGGGCCGTGTACGAATAGACAGCTCACCACCCTAAAGGCAGCCTGTTCTCTGTATTTGGCAGGACTTACAAATAAAATGTCGAAGGAATGATAGAATTAAATGAAGGAGCAACTTGATTTATGAAAAAAAAGGACATAAAAAATATTGTTCTAATCGGTTTTATGGGTACAGGTAAAACAGAGGTGGGCAAGTTGTTGGCCGCTGAACTAAAGCGTACACTTATTGACACGGACGAGTTGATTGTACAGAGAGAAAATAAGCCCATCACAGAAATTTTTGCAGAAAAGGGTGAGGCCTATTTCCGTAAATTGGAAAGTGAAGTTATCCGGGAAGTCAGCCGGCAAAATGGTTTAATCATAGCTACAGGGGGCGGCGCTGTTTTGAATCCGCAAAATGTAGTAGAGCTGCAAAAACATGGTATTATGATTTGGCTTGACGCTAGCATAGCTGCTCTCGAGCAGCGTTTGGCCAATGATAAGTCACGTCCCCTGCTTGCTCAGGAAGGTGCCCTGTCGTCTCTTTATCAACAAAGAAAAGATTTTTACCGGCAAGCGGCTCAAGTACGGATTGATACTACAGGGAAAGCACCGTCAGTTGTGGTGGAAGAAATTTTGGCATTACAGGCAAAATTCCTTAATTAATAATATGGGCTTTCCGGAGAAGGATTTTTTTACCGAAAAAGCGAAATACTATTTCTATGAATATTTGTTAATGCTTTTTTGGATGAGGAGAGATGAATATGGAGAGGCTGGCAGCGCTGCGCCAGCAGCTGCAGGCAGAGAATAGAGAAGCCATACTAATCACTAATCCCATCAATGTTGCATATTTAAGTGGTTTTACCGGTACGGCCGGAATGTTGTTTATTACGGAGGATAAAGCCGCTTTAATGACGGACTTCCGTTATCTGGAGCAGGCTGCGCAGCAGGCACCAGCCTATGAAGTAGTTGATGTTGCCGGAGATAGTTGGAAACGCCTGGCAGAGCTTTTGCATACAGTTGGCTGTAGTATGCTGGCAGTGGAAGCTGATCATTTGACGGTAGATACATACAATAAGATCAATGCCGCTGTGGACGGTATTACTGTACAGCCCATAATTTCTCCTGTAGTGCGGCTGCGTGCAGTTAAAAGCGCTGCTGAAATTGCAGCCATTGAGTCGGCACAAAAAATTGCGGATGAGGCCTTTACGGAAATTTTGTCCATAATTAAACCAGGCGTCAGAGAAAGGGATATTGCGCTGGAGCTGGAATTTATCATGCGGAAAAAGGGTGCCAGCGGTTTATCCTTTACGATGATTGTCGGCTCCGGCAGCCGTTCTGCTTTACCGCACGGCGTTGCCTCAGATAAAGTGGTGGCGGCAGGCGATGCCGTTGTGCTGGATTTCGGTTGCATTGTAGACGGTTATTGTTCGGATATGACACGTACTGTTTTTGTGAGCAAAGTAAGTGATAAACAGCGCAGAATATATGAGTTTGTTTTAGAGGCACAGCAGACAGCGCTGGCGGGGCTACGGGCCGGAATGAGCGGGCGAGAGGGTGATGCATTGGCTCGTGATGTTTTAGTGAAGGCGGGTCTAGGAGATTATTTTGGGCACGGTCTTGGACATGGCGTTGGTCGTGAAATTCATGAAGCACCACGTCTGTCTGTTTCATCGCAGGATACTCTGCAGCCTAAAATGGTAGTAACTGTGGAGCCTGGTGTTTACCTGCCAGGAGAGTTTGGCGTGCGGATTGAAGATATGGTTGTAGTTGAGGAAAATGGCATCAGAAATCTGACAGCAAGCACAAAAGAATTAATTTGCCTATAAATGGAGGGGACTGCATGATATCTACCAGTGATTTTAGAACCGGCTTAACAATTGAATTGGGTGGAGAGGTCTATATAATAATTGATTTTCAGCATGTTAAACCAGGTAAAGGAGCAGCTTTTGTTCGGACTAAGCTAAAGAATATAAAATCAGGTGCCACGACAGAGCGCACTTTTAGAGCCGGAGAAAAAGTGGAGCGGGCCATAATGGACCGTCGAGAGATGCAGTATTTGTACAATTCCGGTGATGAATATTTTATGATGGATACAGAAAGTTACGAACAGATTTCGCTATCACGTGAACAATTGGGAAATGATGTTAAGTATTTAAAGGAGAATATGTTGATCAATGTCCTTTTTTACCAAGGACAACTCATTGGAATAGAGTTGCCATATTTTGTGGAGTTAACTGTTGTGGATACTGAACCGGGGATTAAGGGAGATACGGCTTCGGGAGGTTCCAAACCGGCTACTCTGGAAACAGGTCTGGTTGTACAAGTGCCCTTTTTTATCAATGTTGGAGATGTCCTGCGTATAGACACTCGTACAGGTGAGTACATAGAAAGAGTGTAACAACAAAACTATTATTAAGGAGGATACTAATCCAATGAACGACTTAATATCCCGTGTAGCTTATTTGAGAGGATTGGCAGCAGGTCTGGGCATAGAAGAAAGTAGTCGTGAAGGAAAACTTTTTACCGAAATAATTGATGTGATCGATGCTCTAGCTGAAGCAATTACAGAATTAGAAGAAGATTATGCAGAGCTGGCAGATTATACTGAGGCCATTGATGAGGATCTCAATGAACTTGAAGATGATTTTTATGAAGACTATGTAGATGATGAAGACTATGACGACGATGATGACTATGATATAGAGCTAGAAGACGATGATATGTTTTCTGTTGAATGTCCGGAATGCCATGAAATTGTCTACATAGATGATGATATGCTGGAAGATGATGATGTCGTGGAAATTCTCTGCCCAAATTGCGAACGTGTTGTTTTTGTTAATGATGAAAAAAGCTTCGCTGACTTTGATGAAATTACGGAAGATAGCGAAGAGGGCGATTAATTTATTACACACAAAAGGCTTCCACCGTAAAAGCGGTGGGAGCCTTTTTCTTTCTTTTGTCTTAATTGGCATATAATACGGCATGTCCACATATTATGTATTGGGTGAACGGAGATGGAGGATAGTTGGAAAAAACAGATTATACCGCTTTTACCGTTACATTTGCAGCCTCTTTTTGCTTCACTGACGGGGCATTTAGGTCAATCACTGGAGGAAATTCGTTTTCGTTCAGGACAGCCGCTGATTTTGCATACAGATTGGGGAGAAGTAATGTTGGGACCAGACGGGCCCGTTAATGTTCAGCAGAAAGCATATTATACCACGGCAGATGACTTGCAAAATATTGTGCTGCAAATGACAGAATATTCCCTTTATGCTCGAGATGAGGAATTAAAACGCGGTTATTTAGCTTTACCTGGTGGACATCGTGCCGGTTTTGCCGGGCGGGTGGTAATGGAAGAAAATCGAGTAAAATTATTGCGGGATATTAGTTCCATTAATATTCGCATAGCACGTCAAATTAAAGGTGCGGGCCTGCCACTTTTACCGCATGTTTACTGTGAAAAACTGCAACGTGTGCGCCATACATTAATAGTATCACCGCCCCAAGCCGGTAAAACCACCATGCTGCGCGACTTGGCAAGAATCCTTTCCGATGGTGATGCGGCGGAAAAACGTCCTGGTTTTAAAGTGGGTATAGTTGATGAGCGCTCGGAAATTGCCGGTTGTTTTCGCGGCAAGCCACAGCTTGACGTGGGTTGCCGTAGCGACGTTTTGGATGGCTGCCCCAAAGGGGAAGGTTTAATGATGCTGGTGCGCTCCATGTCGCCGCAAGTTGTGGTGACGGATGAGCTGGGACGTGCTGAAGACGCGCGTGCTGTGGAGGAAGCAGTGAATACAGGAGCAAGTGTTTTAGCCACGGCTCACGGACAAAATTTAAAGGAACTCATAAGAAGACCGAGTTTAGCATATTTATTGGAGAACGGAATATTTGAACGAATAATTTTTTTATCTCGACGGAAAGGACCTGGTACCATTGAGGGCATTTATTCCGGCGATTTTATTCAAGAGTGGCTGCGTACAGGAGGAAAGGAAGATGTGGATAAAATGGTTGGGAGCAGCCTTAATAATTACAGCTAGCATGATCTGGGGAAATTTTCAGGCAGAAAAATTAAGGGAACGTACACGCCAGTTAGAGGAATTTAGGCTGGCATTACGGCTGCTGGCGGCAGAGATTGGATATACGGCTACCCCGCTGCCGCGTGCACTGTCATTAGTTGCTGAGCGTTTAACACTGCGTGAGGTGCAGAACTTTTTTAGCTTAATCGGCCAGGAATTACAGCAGTCTACCGGTATAGATGCAGCGACAGCCTGGTTAAAAGCTGCCCAAACAGCCCGCCATTATCTTTATTTGACGCCGCGTGACTGGACGGTTTTGTCCCGGGCTGCGGCCGGGCTGGGCACATTGGGGCGGGAGGATCAATTAAAACAGCTTGCGGCGGCAGAAGCGCAGTTGGCTTCCCATGCTGCGGATGCTGCAGAAAAGTGTGCCAGTGGTGAAAAAATGTGGCGCTACCTGGGTGCGCTGTGTGGGATGGCCGTAGTAATTCTGCTTCTCTAGCCATGATTATATATTCCGGAGGGAGAGAAATGCATGAGCAATTTTGATATAGATCTTATTTTTCGGATTGCCGGTATTGGTATTTTTATTTCTGTTCTCAATATCGTTTTAAAACAAGCCGGAAAAGAGGAGCAGGCTCAAATGCTGACATTGGGTGGAGTGGTGGTTGTTTTATTGATGGTGATTCAATTAATTAATGAGCTTTTCTCCACAATTAAAACTATTTTTAATCTTTATTAGAATAAAGATATCTTCCGTCTCAGCAGAAAGGGAGAGGCAGATTGGAAATAATCCAGATTGTCGCGTTTGCTCTTATAGCTACCTTTTTAGTAATAGTTGTGCGTGAAACAAATTCTTTCTACGCCATGATCATAGCGATGGCGGCAGGAATTATCATTTTTTTGCGGGTAGCTGCTTATCTGTCTACCATCATAAATATTCTTTTAGACATGACATTGCAGGCAAATATTTCATTAATATATTTAAATACTTTACTAAAAATATTGGGGATTGCTTACTTGGCTGAATTTGGGGCCCAGATTTGTCGTGATGCAGGAGAGGGCATTATTGCCAGTAAAGTGGAATTTGCCGGAAAGTTACTGATTTTAGTGATGGCAATGCCGCTGGTGGTGGCGGTGCTGGAAACTATTGTTAAATTTGTACCATAGTGTGGTGGCTATGAAAAAAATTGGAGTTTTATTGCTTTTGATGTTAATCATAACGACTGTGGCAGTGCCTGCTCAGGCTGAGGCAACAGAAGATATGGTGCAAGAGCAAGTTCGGCAACTGGAATTGCAGGAAATAGAAGCTTTTTGGCAAGAACTGCAGCGTGAGGTCGGCGAATATCTGCCTGATATTACTTGGAAGGATTTTTTGGCCTGGATAAGCTCCGGTCAGGGACAAGGCATTTCTTTGTCTGAAATATTTAACGGCCTGTGGCGTTATTTATGGCGTGAACTGTACGTTAATTTGAATTTATTGGGAAAGCTGCTTTTTTTGGCGGTAATTGCCGCTTTGCTGAAAAATTTAGAAAGGGCATTTGCCAGTGATAGTATTGCTGCGCTATCACAGGCCGTTGTCTATTTGGCTCTGATAACGATAGCGATGCAAAGTTTTGCGGTGGCAATAGCTTTGGGGCGGGAAACTGTTTCTAAAATGGTGGAGTTAATCTTGGCACTTATTCCTCTACTATTGGCATTATTAGCATCGCTGGGCAGCTTTGCTTCCTCGGTAGTTTTCCGGCCTTTAATCATTTTTGCCATAAATTTTTTTGCTACATTAACAAAAGACGTTGTTTTTCCCCTTATTTTTTTAACCACCATTCTTTCTGTTGTAAATTATTTTTCTCCCCGGGTTACTGTAAGTAAGCTGGCTGATTTACTGAAAAATGCTGCGGTATGGATAATGGGCTTATCCATGACAATTTTTATTGGTATGTTATCTATAAACGGACTTGCTTCAATGGTTGGTGATGCAGTTGCTTTACGCACTGCCAAATATGTTAGCAGCGCTTTTTTGCCGGTGATCGGCGGCATGATCTCGGATGCGATGGAAACAGTGGCCGGAGCGACTTTAATTTTAAAAAATACTGTCCATATTGCCGGAATTGTTGTGCTTTTTTACCTGGTAGCTTTTCCTTTAATTAAAATCCTGGCCCTTGTTTCTATTTATAAGCTTGCTTCAGCCCTTATTCAGCCCTTGGGAGAAACAAATCTGTGTGATTCTCTAAATACGCTTGGGAATTGTCTGGCATTGGTTTTTGCAGCCGTTGCCGTAGTTGGTATTATTTTTTATGTGGCAATTACAATTATTGCTGGGGCAGCTAACGCTTCCTTTATGCTGAGGTAGGTGAAATGATGCTTGCTGTTTTGTCTGATGTGGTGCGCAATCTGGTTCTTCTAATTATTCTGGTAACTATTATAGAAATGATTTTGCCGCGTAAGGATTTCCGCCCTTTTCTCAATATGGTGATAGGGTTAGTTTTGATGCTTATGTTATTGATGCCACTACGTAAACTGCTGCAGCTGCCGGGAGCAATTGAAACGGTGCTGGAATTGCGCGAAACCATTACCGATGAAGAAGTGGCTAGGCGTCAGCAGATACTAGAACAGCTAAATTGGGATTTAACTCTTAAGCAATATAGGATGCTGGTGGAAAAAAAAATAAATAATACATTGCAGGCAGCAGGTTTGGAAGTTACATCCTTAACATTGGAAATGGAAGAGGATATTAACCATCTAGAATTTGGCGTTCCCCGGCAGATAAAGGTGATGGCTCGAAGGGCCAAAGCAGCAGGTGCCATTGAGCCTATTAAGCCGATTGAAGTAGAAATAAACTCTGATGAAAAAGAATTTCCTCAAGCTGTACGAAAAAGCGATCTGGAACAGCAGGTGGCAGAGATGTTGGGGATCTCCAGGGAAATTGTGGAAATATATGTACTAGATACATAAATAATGCATATCATTTTTACACAGCTGTTTTAATATGACTTGAGGAGGAGGTGCAAAGTTTGGGAGAGCAAATATGGCAGCATATTGCTGAGAAGTTGCAGGTTAAAGGTGAAAAGAAAGGTAAGTATCAGACTTGGTTTATTGTTGTGGCGGTAATAGTCGGTATCTACTTTATGTACATTAGTGCATCGCCCAAAAATATTCTTGATCCTGCTCCCATTGCAGGCAGTACTAATAAGCAAGGAGTGGTGGCAAGCCGTCCTGACTACAGGGATCAAATAGAGCACAAACTAGCTAATGATTTAAAAACTATCAAAGGGGTAAAAGATATCCGCGTCTTTATTACGCTAGCCAGCGGTGTGGAATATGAATATTTAGAAAATCAGGAGACTGCAATCAGCACCACCCAGGAAGATGATGGTGATGGCGGCAGACGTATAATTTCAGAAGAAAGAGTGCGCACAGAAACTGTGATGCAGCAAAACGGTGGTGGACAGGAAGCTGTGGTTGTCAAGGAAAAAACACCGCAAATTGCCGGCGTTTTAGTGACAGTAAAAGGTGAAGGTGGAGCGCGCTTGCTGGCGAATATAACCGCTGCCGTAAGTGCAGCTTTAGATTTGCCGGCTCACCGTATTCAGGTTTTGGAGATGGACTAGAAGGAGGCGAGGATGATGAATAATGAGATGTCAAGAAAAATAACAACCATTGTTTTATTGGTGTTGGCATTGGCTGCTGTTTGGTATGCCAAACGTTTTCAAAGTGATCGAATTGATATTGTCAGCCCGGGGAAAAATCAAGTTTTACCGGGAAATGAGGAAAATGATGAAGAAAAGACTAATGAGGAAAATAAAACGGGAGAAGACCCGCAGGAAGATGAGAATCCTGCAGCACCTACTGCCGGTGACCCTGATCCGGAAAGCTTGAACTTGGATAGCTTTGAGGAATTTTTTGTGGAGTATCGCCTGCAGCGTGATCGCATTCGCAGTAATGAAATTGAAATGCTCAATAAAATGATTGATAATCCTAATATCACGGCAGAAGGAAAAAAAGAAGCGGAAGAACAGTTATTGGCTTTGCTTGAATTAATGGAAAAGGAATTAATGGTAGAAAACATGCTCAAAGCCCAAGGGTATAAAGATGCCGTTTTCTTTTTAAAAGATGGTAGAGTGAATATTGTTGTACAGGCTGCAAAATTGGATGAAACACAGTTTATGCAAATTGCTGATATGGTAAGCATTGCTACCGGTGTGAGCGTAGAGGATATTTCTATAGTAGAACACAATGCCCCCTAAGCAGGATTTTTTAATGTTGGTAGGGAATTGTATTGAACAACAGGATTTGGTATAATGTAGAATATTGCAGCATCAGCTGTAATATAGGAGGTGTTTTTAATTGTCCGTGCAGGAAGAGTATATGCCGACAGAGCTAGGTACTATTAAGATTGCCGATGAAGTTGTGGCCATTATTGCAGGGCTAGCAGCAACTGAAATTGAAGGTGTAGCGGGCATGAGCGGCGGACTGGCCGGTGATATTGCCGGCATGCTGGGAAAACGTAATCTTTCGAAAGGCGTAAAAGTGGAGGTTAGTGGAAATAAAGCAAGCATTGATTTGTTTATTACGGTTAAATTTGGTGCACGTATACCGGATGTGGCCTGGAATATCCAGGAAAGCGTGAAAAAAGCCGTTGAGTCTATGACCGGCTTGGAAGCAGCAAAAATCAATGTTCATGTACAAGGTGTGAGCTTTGACACTGCTAAGGGCGAAGATGAAGAAGATGATTATACAGAATAATATTTGATTCAGCCCCTGTAACCAGCAGGGGCTTCTAAAGCCAAACATTATGCTAGCGTAGCGCGAAAGGAGCGGAATAGTTAGTGAGTGCCCGTGAAAGACTATATTTAATTATACTTGCCTTAATTTTCGGCGCTGCGGCTGTGTTGGTAGGTGGAGCTGCCCTTTCCCTCTACCCGCTAGAATTTTTACGGACAAGCATTAATGCGGTTTACGGCCATTGGGAATATGCCCTGCTTGCTGTGTTATTCCTGGCATTAGCGGTTTATTTGCTGATCGTCAGCATGCGTCGGCAAAAAACTATAGAAACAATTACGCAGCAGGGACTTTTGGGCGAACTACGTATAAGCTTTGCTGCCGTAGAGAGTTTAGTTTTAAAAGCAGCCAGAACCATTAATGGAGTCAGAGATATTAAGACACGCATAGTTTATACCGAAGCCGGTTTGGTCATATATCTACGTGCTATTACTGTCTCGGAACAAAAGATCCCGCAGCTTGCGGGTGAGCTGCAGACTGCTGTTAAAGAGTACGTGGAAAGTATAACCGGCTGTACTGTGGCGGAAATCAAGGTATTGATTGAAAACGTATCCACGGATACGGTACAGGCTGCCCGTAAATAAAGGAGGAAGGTGTAAACTGTGTCTAAACAGCTAATGCGAAAGTTTTTGGGTGCACACTGGGGAAAAGTGTTGGGCGGCTTTTTCGGTTTGCTCGTGGGGTTGACAATACTGCTCTTTGGGTTTTGGCGCAGTTTATTGCTCTTTTTATGTATTGCCGCCGGGATTTATTTAGGTCGTTTTTTTGATCGAAATGAGGTGCTGCAGAGCTTACTGCAGCGATTATGGCCTGATCAAGATTGACTGGAGTATACAGATGAGCCGACGTGTAGCAAGGGAGATTGCTTTTAAAACTGTATTTCAATATGATCAAGGAAGAAACGAGGCTGAGCCGGTTCTCAGCTCTTTAATTGCTGAAAGTGACTTAAGCAGCAGCCAGGCTGCCTTTGCCAGGGAACTGGCATTAGGGGTTATTGCTAAACTGGAGGAGCTGGATGAATTAATTCGTCCTTATTTAAAGAACTGGCAATTGGAACGGCTGGCGGCTGTTGATAAAAATATCCTGCGTCTGGCGGTATATGAGTTAATTTATCATAAAAATATTCCCGTTGCCGTTACTATTAACGAAGCTTTGGAGTTATGTAAAATTTATCACGATGAAAAAGCGGCTAAATTTCTCAATGGGGTTTTAGATAAACTTGCCCAAGAAAAAACTGCCGGCAAGGAGGAAAATTAGTGTTTTTAGGCATTGATACATCCTGTTATACCACGTCCCTGGCTGTTGTTGACACACAGGGACGTTTGCTTTCTGATCGGAGGCAGCTGTTGAAAGTTCCGGCAGGAGAGCGCGGCTTACGCCAATCTGACGGTGTTTTTCAGCATTTGCAAAACATACCGCTATTGGCTGCGCAGCTGAAAGAAGATATCGGTGCTTTTGAGTTAAAAGCCATTGGTGTATCCCGCAGCCCGCGACCTTTGCCGGAATCATATATGCCAGTATTTGTGGCGGGTTTATCTTATGCCAAGACAATTGCTGATATTTTGGCAGTACCTTGCTGTGAATTATCCCACCAAGAAGGACATATTCTGGCGGGTGCCTGGTCTGCTAAAGTAGATTGGGAAGAATTTTATGCACTACACGTATCCGGTGGTACCACGGAGCTGCTGCTGGTCAATTTGTCTGATGGAATAAAAATAAATCAACTAGGCGGTTCAAGTGATTTGCATGCCGGTCAATTTATTGATCGGGTAGGTGTAGCGCTGGGCTTACCATTTCCCGCCGGGCCTGCTTTGGAAAAACTGGCGCAACATGCCGGCGGCAGTCAAATTAAAGTACCTGTTGCTGTTAAAGGTTTAAGTCTTTCTTTTTCCGGTCCGGAAAGTTTTGTACAGCGTCTTTTGCAGACGGAAAAAATTGAGCCGGCAGTTGTGGCACGAGGGCTAGAGCAATGTATTGCAGAATCACTGCGCCGGCTTATTGACAATGCTGTTTTGCGCTATGGAAAGAAGCCGGTACTTTTTGTTGGTGGTGTTATGGCTAATCACTACATCCGACAGTATCTGACGCAGACGCTTAATCTGGAGTGTAATTTTGCCCAAGCAAATTATGCCGGTGATAATGCCGTTGGTGCTGCTTTATATGCACTCTACAAGACAAAATTACTCCAAACTGCAGATTAAATTTTTGCAAAGAGGAATCCAAAAAGTAAATGGCGAATAGGAACAGCTGGTTTAATAAAATTTTATGGAGATAAATTTATGCAGGATATTCGAATCTATTCTGTCACACAGTTAACACAGTATTTAAAAAATTTGTTCGCCGCTGATCCGCAGCTAAACCGTCTGCGTGTGAGCGGCGAAATCTCTAATTTTAAACATCATAGTTCTGGGCATATGTATTTTACGCTTAAAGATGAGCGTGCAGCTCTTCGCTGCGTAATGTTCCGCAGTGCTAATCAGCGCCTGACTTTTACTCCTGCCCACGGTATGAAGGTTGTAGCCAGCGGCAAGTTATCAATTTATGAACGGGACGGGCAGTACCAGTTATATGTGGAGTCAATGCAGCCGGAAGGAATAGGCAGTCTTTATGCGGCTTTCGAGCTATTAAAAGAAAAACTGGCAGCGGAGGGACTTTTTGACCCGGCGCATAAGCAGCCTCTGCCACAATTTCCGCAGCGGATTGGTGTAATTACATCACCCACCGGTGCTGCCGTACGCGATATTCTTACTACCATTAAACGCCGTTTTTCGCTGGTAGAAGTGTTGATTATTCCCGTGTTGGTGCAGGGGCCGGAGGCAGCGAGTCAAATTGCCGCTGCCTTACAGTTTATTAACGAAGTACCTGATGTGGATGTGGTGATTGTGGGGCGTGGTGGAGGCTCCCTTGAGGAATTATGGGCTTTTAATGAAGAAATTGTGGCGCGGGCAATTTTTGCTTCAAAAATTCCTGTGATTTCAGCCGTTGGCCATGAGACTGATTTTACCATTGCTGATTTTGTTGCCGATGCCAGGGCTGCCACCCCTACGGCAGCGGCAGAAATGGCGGTTCCCGACCAACGTGCCATTAGAAATATCTTACAGACCAGTCATGCGCGCTTAGTATCTAGATTAAAGCAAAAACTGGAGCAGGAGAAACGTTATTTGGCAAAACTGGCAGCGTCGCGTGTTTTAACTTGTCCTCTTGAAAGGGTGGATCAAGCAAAACAAACTTTAGATACTTTAATGCTGCAGCTGGAAACACAGATGACTTATCATCTGCAGGCCCAAAAAGCCAGATTAGATACGCTGGCCGGTAAATTAGCGGCATTAAATCCTGAAGCTGTTTTGCAGCGTGGTTATGCCATTTGTTATGATGAAGATGGCAAAGTTATCCGTTCAGCCAGTCGCCTACAATGCGACAGGCAAATTAATATCCAGCTGCACGATGGAAGGGCAGCTGCTAAAATTTTGGCAACAAAATTGGAGGATGGCAATGAGTGAAAATAAAATAAAAGAAAATTTAAAATTTGATGAGGCCTTGGAGAAATTAGAGAGTGTTTTAACAAAGTTAGAAAGCAATGATTGTCCTCTGGAAGATGCCTTATCTCTCTTTCAGGAGGGTATGGAACTGCTGCGTTTTTGCCAGGAAAAGCTTAATGATGTGGAAAATAAAATATCTATTTTATTAAAAGATACGGAGCAATTTGTACCTTTTAGCGGTGAGGGGGAATAGAGGTGAAATCAAGCTGGCAGCGTGAAATAGAAACAGTTAATGAGGCTTTGGACAGCTATTTGCCGCCTGCCACCACTTTCCCTCCAGAAATACATCAAGCTGTACGTTATAGTATTTTTGCCGGCGGGAAACGTCTGCGTCCACTTTTGAATTTGGCTACCGCTGCAGTTTTTGATGTGCCAGAGCGGCATGCGCTGCCGACAGCATGCGCCTTAGAAATGATTCATACTTATTCACTGATTCATGATGACCTACCGGCGCTGGATAATGATGATTTTAGGCGTGGGCGCCCAGCCAATCATAAAGTATTTGGTGAGGCACTGGCCATTTTAGCAGGGGATGCTTTACTAACTTTAGCTTTTGAGATACTGGCTACCGAAACAGCAGCATTTTTCCCTGCCCAAACTGTAGTAGCGCTGCAGCAGGAAGTAAGCAAAGCTGCCGGGATGGCGGGCATGATAGGCGGCCAGGTGGTAGATGTTCTCTCGGAAGGCAAGCCGCTAAAGGCGGAAACCCTGGAATATATTCACCGGCACAAAACAGGAGCCCTTATTACCTGCTGTGTACGTTGCGGTGCTATTATGGGGCAGGCAACGAAAGAGGAATTATGCCTGCTAACTTCATTTGCCCAAAAAATTGGTCTTGCTTTTCAAATTGTTGATGATATCCTTGATGTGGTGGGAGATGAAAAGTGCCTGGGGAAAAAAACCGGCTCCGATGTTTCAAAAAAGAAAATGACTTATCCTGCTCTTTACGGAGTACAGCAGTCACAAGTAATGGCAGATAAATTATTGGCGGAAGCCTTTACTGCCGTGGAATATTTTGGCGAGCGAGCCAGCAAGCTGAAGCAATTAGCAAATTTGCTTGTTAAACGGCAGCAATAAAGCAAAAAAAAGGAAGTGACAGAACCGGTCTGTTACTTCCTTTTTTGATAAATATTAAACAGTCTTTCCAGATTACCGACTTTTTGTTCTGTAGTTTTATTTTCTGCAGACTTTTGTTTATTTGTCTGTTCAATGTTTTTAGTATTACCCTTAATTTTTACTGTATTTTGAAAAACTTTATTTTCTTCTTCCGATGCGGTAGGCGTTGCGACTTGCTCTGTATTGCGGCTCATTTGCTTACAATCCTCCCTTGGCCTTATGATAAAGGGTAATAATTTTAAAAATAGTATAAATTTCTTGTTCATTAGCATTACACTGCTCACATAAACGATTTATTTTTTCCCAAGTATCAGCTTCTTTATAATAAGCGCTGTTACTCTCCAGTTCTGCGCTGATGCGGAGATAAAGTTCTTTTTCCGGCGGGCTGAACATATCTTCTAGGCGTTTAACAATTGTTTTGGGACGGGGGTAAGTTCCCCCCTGGTCAATGTATTGTTCTCGCCAAGCGTGTCCGCCCTTGCATTCTATATAAACATCTTTTTCTGTAGGGATAATATAAAGGCCTGCTTCACCACATTGAATACAAGTTGCTGGTTTTTTCTTATCTTTGGATGATGCCAATGATCTTAACTCCTCTAGCAATTTCAATTGCTTCGAAAGATTGCTCATTAACCCACAAAGTGCCATGCTCATCAATGCTAATATCTAAATCCAGCCCGGCCAGATTAAATCTGTCTATGTAGTACGGCGTAATCAGTACAAAGACAGAATTAACTTGCCTGGCTTTTATATCTTTTGTATTGGCTAAATTAGCCTGGTTGGCAGAATTAATGAGAAAATTATATGATTTTACTACACTGTTTTCGTCTTCCATCATGTTCGACTCCTTTTCTAACCCGTATTATTCGTTTCGCTTTGCGTCATTTTACGGTCACTGTATATGCGAATGTTTTCATCGTTAACAGTTAGGCCATCCAGGCCTTGAATTTCTATTTCTCCTTTTTCTCCAATTTCAATAGCAAGCGGTATCTTCGTACGGGAAAAAACACTTTCGCGGAGCTGATTAACACCAATGATGACAGCTACATTTAACTGATACAATTCAGTGTTTTGAGTAACACAAAGGTTAGCCTCATTTGATAAATTGCCCAGGAAAATTAATTTACCTTTCTGCATAGTTTTCATTCCTTAAAATATCCTGTAATTTTGCGGCCTTCTCTTCATTGTTTAATGTTTCATCTATGCGCAGTAAATATAGTTGTGTCAATAAATCCGGTGGAAGTGGGCATTGAAAATTTAGGCAGACTTCCAGTTCATCAGTAATAAATTTTCGTTCTGTCATCTCAAGCCACCCTTAAAACTTAATTGTGGTTGACTCATGTTTATCTTTGTCTTTACTCTCGGACACAGTATAGGTCTTACCTTTAACTGCTTCTTTTTGCAACTCCAGCATTTTTTGTGTCTCTTCACCTGTGTTTAGCTTGCTGTGTGTTTCTACATTGATGGATAGATTGCGGTATTTATCATCATCCGGATCATACAGTTGGCCGTCTATATACACCTGACCGATTTTATCCAGCCGAATTTCCGGTATTTTTTTCTTACGACGTGCTTTTATTGTGATCCAGGGATTACTGCACAAATTTATATAACTCCTTTCTTTTAAGATACATTTATTTTTACAAGCGAACCTGTTTGTGTAATAACCGAACCAGTAGACAGAGTCATATTAGATTGTTGGTTCGTATTTAGTTGATCAATTATTTCAGCCTGCATATAGACATCATTCTGTTCCTGACGTGCAGGCAGCATATTTTCAGTAGGCATAAGTATCCTCCTTCGCAGGCAATTTGCTAAACTATAATATGTGAAAAGAATGACAGTTGTTCATTAGTAGGCCCCTTTTAGCTGTAAAAAGGGGCCCCGGCTAATGTTCTATGAGTTGATGGTATCATTATCCAAGTTAGTGGAAAAACCGAACTGGGCTTCTAAAACATTAACAATTTGTGCGGCGATCAGAACTAAGATTTGCTGTGTGTTTTGGTTAACAACTTTCTGATTCACAACACTGGCTAATAATACGTCTGGCATTTTAACCCTCCTACTGTGTGGTAATTATGCTTTTTATAAGCGATATAATTAATGAAAAAACTCCAGTGTAGCAGGTGCTGGCTTATTTGGGCAAAATTGACTGCAATGCTTTAACTTGATCAAACCGGGTGGCACCTTCCGCCCTTGCACTGGCAAGTTTCTCTAGTATTTCAAAAGCATCAATTTTGGGTAATTCCTTTGTTTCAATACCATGCCCTTTAACGGAAAGATTGAGAGGGTTAAAAGGCTTGGAATCGAGTGTTAAACCATTTCTTGTAAAGCCTATTTTCAAGGTTTCTACTCCTTTCTACATAGGATTATTCATTAATTTCATCCTGGTCCTCATTAGTAGCAAAACCAAATTGTGCTTCAATGAGGCTAATTACTTGGGCGGCAACAAGTACTAAAATTTGTTGTGCGTTTTGATTTACAGCTTTTTGATTAATAACACTTGCAGTAAAAATATCGGCATTGCCAAATCTCCTTTTTATATTTGCCGGCATTGTACCTGTTGCATATTGGTAGGCAAATTTTTTCATTGGCGGACCCCTTTCATCAGTTTAACTACACAGTAAAGCCTTCAATGGTATCACTATCATCATTTTCAGCAAAGCCAAATTGGGCCTCAATTAAGTTAGCAACTTGTGCCGCAACCAGCACAAGAATTTGTTGTGTGTTTTGGTTAACAGCTTTTTGGTTAATTACGCTGGCGGAAAACAAATCGCCGTTAAATTGTCGAGACATATACTTTCACCCCCCTGACATTCTGCTACATAGTATGATATTTGTTATAGCAATGACGCAATAAAACAAGTAAAGATTTTTTTCATTATTCTTTTGTGTAACTAATAAACTAAGAATAAAATTGTTTCTTAACTGACTATAACTTCGCTAACTGTAAGGGGGGTGAGAGTTATTCACCGCTTGCCTGCTAAAGGGCAGGGAAGTGCTAAATTGCAGGAAATAAGGCTAATGCAGTTCGCAAAAGAATTTGTGAGAAATTTTCAGATATGTTACAATATAAATACTCCGTAGGTGGCGCAGTATTCTAGTTAGCGTGTTCATTTTCGAAGACGGGCCTAAAAATCCGTAAAGGGCACATCGATGAAGTTCCTGGTGCTGGCTGCCGACGCCCAGTCGGGGGTTGGTGCTGGGAGTTAAGGGATTGGGGCGATCTGCAAAGGCATGCAGGCGTTGACCCTAGTCCCGTGGAGACTCAAGTGCGTGGTGAATTACCGTAGTGGGTAAATGACTATGGCTTGGGAAGAACCTGTATGCGGTACGCGCTGTGTACAGTGTAGCCTGCCTTGAGTGGTGGCGGTGGAGGCGTTGGATGAAACCGTCACTGCAAAAGAGGCTAGAAAATGATCCCACGTTATTGAGGAAAACTCCTAGACTGTTCCAAACGGAGACTCGTCAGGGATTAAAGTATGGACTTAGTGGTAATCCAGCCTCATTGTTGGCAACACAATGAAATTAGTCTTAATTGGGAACTGCCAGGGACGGCGACGACCTGGTGACTAATTGGGAAAACCTGCTGGACCTAAGCCGTAACGTTTACCTGATGGGTTGCTCACCTACGGCTTATTGTTATATAATGTTATAAGCTCTGACCGATAGGTCTGAAAGGTTAAAGAGTTTCCATGCAAACTCTTTTTTGTAGTTTATATAAATTTATTTTTTATTTTTTGACCATGAGGTGCAAATAATGGGGCAAAATACAGATAAGAATGAAAGTTCGCTGCGCTGGGTTGTTACTATTACGATCTGGACATTTATTCTTTCTGTGATAGTTAGTTTGGTTTCACAGATCATTTTTAACAGTATCCAATCTTTTGCAGTGGCACTAGCTGTGCTTTTATTTATTGTGATAACAGGAATACTATTTGATATGATTGGTATTGCCGCTGCCGCTGCAGATGAAGTCCCCCTTTTGGCTAAAGCCGCCAAAAAAATTCCCGGCGCGCGGGAAGCTCTGTACCTTGTCCGCAATGCAGATCGCTTTTCCAATTTTTGCAACGATGTGGTAGGTGATATTGCCGGTATTGTCAGCGGCGTTTTAAACGCTTTGCTGGTTTTGCGCTTATTCGGTAGCAATTTTATTGCCCAAAATCCCACAGTGAGTATTGTTGCCACCGGCATTGTCTCAGCCATTACAGTCGGTGGTAAAGCGCTGGGGAAAAGGCTGGCTCTGAGTCGTGCTGCCGATATAATTTTATTGTTTGCCAGATTTTTAACAAAAATTGAAGCCGTTTTGCCCGGGAAGGTTTTTTTTCGCAACACCCTTCCTCCGAAGCGAAAGTGAGGTAATAACAGTATGGGTAAGTTATTGTCAGCCATTAATGGGCCGACTGACCTAAAAAAATTGAATACTAGAGAATTGACACAACTGGCAGCTGAAATTCGCTCTTTTTTGTTGGAGAAAGTTTCCCGTACCGGAGGCCATCTGGCACCAAATCTTGGTGTGGTGGAATTAACAATAGCTATACATACAGTTTTTGATAGTCCTCGTGATGAGATAATCTGGGATGTCGGGCACCAAAGCTATGTTCATAAGATCTTAACAGGACGGCGTGATCGTTTTGATTCTTTGCGTCAATACGGTGGGCTGAGCGGCTTCCCTAAAATAAAGGAAAGTGAACATGATGTTTTTCAAACGGGACATAGTTCAACTTCTATTTCAGCAGCTCTTGGGTTGGCAAAAGCTCGCGATTTGAATGGTGATCAATATCACGTGCTGGCTGTTATCGGCGATGGTTCCATGGGCGGCGGCATGGCATTTGAAGCTTTAAACCACGCCGGTGATATGCGAACCAATTTAATTGTGATCCTAAATGATAATGAAATGTCTATTTCCCATAATGTGGGCGGACTGGCGGCATATTTGGGCCGTATACGCACAGATCCCAAGTATTTTCGCCTTAAAGAAGATGTGCAGGAGTTAATGCGCAAAATTCCTGCCATAGGTGGTAAGGTAATTAAATCAGTTGATCGTTTTAAAGATGCAGTAAAAACTTTAATTGTTCCCGGTATGCTCTTTGAAGAATTGGGCTTTACTTATCTAGGGCCGGTTAATGGGCATAACCTGGAAGCTTTGCTTCCCGTTCTGCGCAGTTCTAAGCAGGTAAGGGGACCTGTTTTAGTGCATGTCATAACGAAAAAAGGTAAAGGTTTTTCTTTTGCCGAGGCTAACCCTGATTTTTACCATGGGGTTGGTCCTTTTGATTTAAACTCGCCCCCCGAGCAGGGCAAAAAAGGTAGTATACCTACTTATACTGATGTTTTTAGTGATACCATAATTAATTTGGCGGCTCAAAACAAAAAAATAGTGGCCATTACGGCAGCCATGGCAACCGGAACCGGTTTAGATTCTTTTGCCGAACATTACCCGGAGCGTTTTTTTGACGTAGGGATTGCGGAACAACATGCAGTAACATTTGCCGCCGGCATGGCACGGAAAGGCTTCCGACCTGTAGTGGCAATATATTCTACCTTTTTACAGAGAGCATATGACCAGATAGTGCATGATGTTTGCCTACAGAATCTACCCGTATTGTTTGCTGTGGACCGAGCAGGTGTAGTGGGGGAAGATGGTGAAACGCACCATGGCGTTTTTGATCTTTCATATTTAAGGCATCTACCGCAGATGTCAATTATCTGCCCCAGGGATGAAAATTATTTGCAGCATGCTCTGTTGACGGGACTAAAACATGCAGGACCGGTTGCTGTGCGCTATCCGCGCGGTAGAGCCCTGGGGGTAAAAAGAGAAAAGCCGTGCTGTCTGCCATGGGGACGGGGAGAAATATTAAAGCCGGGGAGTGATGTTATTATTCTTGCCGTTGGCACTATGGTGGCAGTGGCGCTGGCGGCTGCAGAAATTTTAGAGAAAAAAGGTTTCTCTGTTGGGGTAATAGATCCTATTTTTGTTAAACCTTTAGATGGTAAATTAATTAGCAAAGCGGCATTATCTGCCCGCTATGGATTGGTAACACTGGAAGAAAATGCTTTGGCCGGCGGTTTTGGTTCAGCAGTGCTTGAGTACTTGGCAGTAAATGATTTTCAGCACCTGCCGGTTAAATGCCTGGGTATTCCGGACAATTTCGTCCAACATGGTGACCGTTCATTGTTACTGCAAGATCTGGGATTGACGGTAGAAAATACTGCTGCCGTGTGCTTGGAGCTGTTGAATAAAGGGAAGAGGGCTTTGCCATGGGCACAGAGCGGAAACGATTAGATTTGCTGTTGGTAGAACGCGGTCTTTTTGTGAGCCGATCTACTGCGCGGGCGGCCATAATGGCAGGTTTAGTTACAGTGGACGGGAAGAAAATAGACAAGCCCGGCACACAAATTCCAAGTGATGCCGCTATTCAAGTGACAGAGCTGCCGCGCTATGTATCGCGCGGAGGTTTGAAGCTGGAAAAAGCTTTAAAAGTTTTTGAGATTGATTTGCGGGGACGCGTGGCAATGGATGTCGGTGCCTCAACAGGCGGCTTTACAGACTGCATGTTACAAAAGGGCGCAAGTAAAGTATATAGTATTGATGTGGGTTATGGTCAGTTAGATTGGCGTCTGCGTCAGGATAATCGTGTAGTTGTCCTGGAGAGAACCAATATTCGCCATTTTGATCCTGCATCCCTGGTAGAAGCAGTACAGTTTGCTGCTGTAGATGTTTCTTTTATTTCACTAGCTTTAGTTTTGCCAGCCTTAAAAAATTTAAAGATTCCTGAAATAGTAACACTGGTTAAACCGCAATTTGAAGTGGGGAAGGGACGTGTAGGTAAAAAAGGAGTAGTTCGCGATCCTGCCGCACATTTGGAAGTTTTGAAAAAGATTGCTGCCATCGCGGTAGAATTGGGTTACAGCGTGGTTGGAGTCGACTTTTCTCCCATTCGCGGGCCTGAAGGCAACATAGAATACTTGCTGCATTTATTGGCTGAATCTGAACCTAAAGCAGTTGCTGTACAAACCATACGTGAAACGGTAGCTGTGGCACATCAGACTTTATCGTAAAAAAGGAAACCTGCCGCATCTGACGAATAGATAATTTGGGCAGGTGGAAAGGATGGGAAAAAAGGACTGGATCATACTGGGCCTACTTGTCCTGATTTTCTTTATACGTTGGTTGGCAGCACGATCAAGCAGAATAAAGGGAAAAAAACCAGGGAAAAGCCAGGGTAAGGCGGCACAAATTCTGGAAGAAGCAGGATATGAAGTGGTCACTGTTAAGCCAACCCTAACGGTGAAAATGGAAATAAACGGGCAGCAGCATACTTTTGCTTTAAAAAATGATTTTTTGGTAAAAAAAGATGGCAGAAGCTATCTTGTGCAGATTAGGCGTGATAAAAAAACGGTACGTCTACAATCAAAATTGTGGCGAAGCAGCTTGCTGCGTGATACCTTGGCCTTCCGGGTTAGCGGTATGTTGATACTGCATTTGGAGAGGGGAACGCTGCAGGAAGTGCGTTTTCGCATCTGACAGGAGTGAAGGAATGAAAGCGTTAGGTATAGTTCCCAATTGGCAAAAACATAAGCAGGTAAAAGAAATGGCAGAGCGCATTGCGGTTTTTTGCCGCCAACACGGTGTGCAGGTGTATTTAGCAGACGCCCCTGATGCTGTCGCCCTGGCGGATATTCCTATGTTGTCACCTGCAGAATTCCCTGGGCAGGTGGATGCGGTGGTGGTACTTGGTGGTGACGGAACGATTTTGCGGGCGGCCCACCAGTTTACTGGTACTAATTTGCCGCTATTGGGTGTAAATTTGGGGCAAATGGGCTTCTTAGCGGAAGTAGAGCCGCCGCAATTAGAAAAGGCCTTGGAGATATTGTTGGCTGGACGCTATGAGATTCACCACCGTTTAATGCTTTGGGCACGTGTTTATCGTGAAGATAAACAGGTTAAGGAATTTGTGGCTCTTAACGATATTGTAATTAGTAAAGGATATTCTTCCCGCATCATTTATCTGGATACATATGTCAATGATAAAATGTTGGAAACATATCCCTGTGACGGGATTATAATTTCCACGCCTACTGGCTCAACCGGCTATTCACTGTCAGCCGGCGGGCCCATAGTAAATCCAGCTTTGGATGTAATGATTATTACTCCCATCTGTCCTCATCTTTTGCATCATCGTTCTGTTATTGTAGCCAGCAATGAAAGAATTACAGTACACCCCTGGACGCGGCAGACAGAAGTAATGATTACAGTGGACGGACAGACGGGTTGTTTGCTGCAGGACAGTGATATAGTGCAGATAACACGAGCCCCCCTTACTACACCTATTATTCAACTGCATGGTACTGATTTCTATACTTTATTGCATCATAAGCTCAAAAAGGTAATAAGCCGGCAGCCGGAAAGGATGTAAAAAGATGTTACATGTCTTGGAAGTGCGCAATCTGGCTTTAATAGACAATTTAACTTTTTATCCGGGCAGCGGTTTAAACGTTATTACTGGTGAAACTGGAGCCGGTAAATCAATGCTGCTTGACGCCCTCGGCTTGCTGCTGGGTGAGAGAGCCAGCAGTGAAGTTATTCGCACTGGGGAAGAGAGCGCTTTAATCCAGGCTGTTTTTACTCGTGGTAAAACAGTCTGGCCGGCAGCACTGGAAACCGACGAGATTATTTTTAGCAGGGAAATCCGTACTAGCGGTCCCAATGTCTGTCGTATCAATGGCCGGATAGAGCCATTAACCCAGTTGGCATTCTGGGGTCGGCAGCTTGTTGATTTACATGGACAAAATAAACAGCAGTCATTACTTGTGTCAACCACACAGCGCGATTTACTTGATGCATACGGCGGTGAGGAGTTGGCACAGTTAAAAAATAAGGTTTTTAATCTTTACCAAACTCGTAAAAAACTATTGGCAGATTTAGAAGCTATGGGTGGCGATGACGCAGCGGTTGCCAGACAAGCAGATTTTTTACGTTTTCAGCTAGAGGAAATTAATGCGGCGGCTTTATCGGCAGAGGAAGAAGAAGATCTGCAGAGAAAATTCCGCCGTTTGTCCAATGCCCAACAGCTATGGGAGCGTACGGCTAAAGTATATGCTGCTTTATATGAGGGCGGTTACAACGAAGCCATTATTGAACAGTTGGGACTAGCGGAAAAAGAACTTGCTGCTGCTGCTGCTTTGGACGAAAAGCTCTCAGCCATTTTGCAGCAATTGATTATGGCGGAGGAGCAAATAACAGAGGCTGCACGGGAACTGCGCAATTATCAGGATGAACTGCAACTGGATGAAATGGAACTGCAGCGTGTCAGCGACCGCTTGGAAACATATCGAAATATTAAAAAAAAATATGGACCAACTCTTGCTGATGTGGAGCAATTAAGAACACAGCTGCAGGCGGAGCTAGAAGAATTACTAAACCGCAGCAGCAAGCGAGAGGAAATAGAGGTGCAAATTACCCTGACGGAAGAAGCTCTGCAGCAGGCTGCCCGGAGATTATCGCAAAAGCGGCAGGAAACAGCCGTTTTGCTGGCGGAGAAGATTAATGAAGCATTGCAGAGTTTGGCCCTGTCCGGTGCTTGTTTTGCCATTTCAGTACAACAGGAAGCACAATACGGCCCAACAGGATGTGACAGAATAGAATTTCAGTTGGCGGCCAATGCCGGCGAGCCCCTTCGTTCTTTGGCTAAAACTGCCTCTGGTGGTGAAATCTCACGTGTAATGTTGGCCATTAAAAGTGTTTTGGCAGAACAGGATGCTGTTCCTACTTTGATTTTTGATGAAATTGATGCAGGAATTGGCGGACTTACCGTCCGTAATGTGGCGGAAAAGTTAAAACAGCTGGCCAGGCATCGGCAGGTCATTTGTGTAACGCACCAGCCTTTAATAGCTGCCGCTGCCGATAAGCATTTTTTAATTTATAAAGAAGAGAAAGGAAAGAGAACTGTTACGCGCATAAAAGATTTAACACTGGCGGAAAGGGAAGTTGAATTGGCTAGGATGTTAGGAGGTAAAGATGAAGTGGCCTTACAGCATGCCCAAAAGCTTTTGACGGAAATGTTATAAACCAAATTATATGATAAAAAATAGCAAAAAATAAATTGCTATTTTTTTGTGTCAATAATCCCAAATGATGCAAGTTTTTATGTAAACTAAAATCGTATAAAAAAATAAGTGCGCGGTTATCTTAAAATTACGTTCATCTCGTTTTTTTATGGAGGTGATTTCTCCTAAAGATGCAGCAAGGAGTGATAACCGCGTGAAAAAAAAGCGCATTCGACAATATTTGTCTTTTTCCTGCTTATGTTTCTTGCTTTTGCTGATAATGTTTTTCCCCTGGCGGATTTGGGTAACTCTGCAAAACGAACTGCGTTTACTTGAAGGTGGCGAATGTTATGTAAACATCGCCAGTCCGTTTTCCATCTATGTTAAAGCTGATAAAGATGGAGTTTTAACTCTCAATGGTGTTCCGGTTTCTACGCAGGAGAGCAAACTGAATTTACGTTCTCCACTGCAGTTTAGCGCTGAAAGCCTCGGCTCGGTCAATCTGGAATTTCGTTTGTTTGGTGTAATTCCCTTGCACCAGTTAACTGTAAATGTTTTGCCGGTAAAAAAATTTATTCCGGGCGGCCACTCTATCGGTATAAAATTACACAGTGAAGGCGTTTTAGTCGTGGGGCACCATGCTGTGCAAACTGGAAATCAAGCCATATCTCCGGCTAAAGAAGCAGGAATTGAAATAGGCGATGTTATTTTGGCCATAGAGGGAAAAAAGCTGCAGGATGCTAATGAAGTGGCGGAAATTATCATGGCAGAGAGCGGTAAGAAAGTACTAAAATTTCAAATCCAAAGGGGAGAAAATGTTTTTACTGTTGATGTTGAACCAAAAATATGTCAAGAAACAAAGCGTCCCCGGGTAGGGCTATATGTACGAGATACAGCGGCCGGTGTAGGAACATTAACCTTTTATGACCCGAAAACAAGAATTTATGGCGCTTTAGGCCATGTAATTACTGATGTAGATACGAACCAGCCCATTAATGTCAGGGATGGGGAGATTGTTAAAGCCAACATCGTTAATATCAAAACTGCTCAGCGCGGCTATCCCGGTGAAAAAACGGGTGTTTTCCAAGAGGGTGATGATTTACTAGGTAGCATTGAAAAAAACTGCCAATTTGGAATTTTTGGCAGGCTTACTAAAATTGAACCGGTGCAGGGTAATATTAATGAAGCCATGCCCATGGCTTTAATGTCTCAGGTTAAACCCGGACCGGCGCAAATTCTAACGGTTTTGGAAGGTACAACCATAGAATGTTTTGATATTGAAATAGAGCGTGTTTATAGGCAAACACGCCCCAGTGATAAAGGGATGATTATCAGAATTACAGATGAACGCTTACTGGAAGCAACGGGCGGTATTGTGCAGGGTATGAGCGGCAGCCCAATCATTCAGGATGGTTATTTAGTGGGAGCTGTAACCCATGTTTTCGTCAATGATCCGACACGAGGCTATGGAATTTATCTTGAGTGGATGGTTAGGGAATCTGGTTTGCTGGATTCAAATATCTAAAAAACACGTCTTAACAACACGTCTGGCGGTTAGGCGTGTTTTTTAGTATTTTATGAATCTAATATCTAGAATAAGCAAATGTAGTAGAAAAGTTTTTAAAATTGTTGTAATAATCAGAAAGGAATATTTAGCCAAATGTCGAATAAATTTTACGGAGCAACAAACTATATAGAGATGGGAAGGAGATTGTTAATGTTAAGAGTTTTTGTAGCTGATGACAACAGAGAATTCAGTGATCTATTAGTGGAGTACCTTGAACAGCAACCGGATATCGACATAGTAGGCAGGGCTTATAACGGAAAAGAAACTTTGGAACTAATTACCGGGAATCCTCCCGATGTGCTGCTTTTGGATATAATTATGCCTCATTTAGACGGATTGGGAGTTCTGGAAGAGCTCAATAAAATGGAAATAGAGCAAAAGCCAAAAGTAATTATGCTCACTGCCTTCGGCCAGGAAGATATAACCTGTAAAGCAGTTGAATTAGGTGCATCTTATTATATATTGAAACCGTTTAATATGGATGTTTTGGTGGATAGAATCCGGCAGCTGGGCGACAGCAGCAGTCCGACGCCTTCGGTAGCATCATTGACACGTCCCGTAAGACGCACCGGCAACAGCCTGGAAGCAGATGTTACAAATATTATTCATGAGATCGGAATCCCCGCTCATATTAAAGGATATCAGTATTTAAGGGAAGCCATTATCATGGTGGTAGAAGACGTGGATCTTTTGGGTTCTGTAACAAAGGTACTTTATCCGCGGATTGCAGAAAAATTTGATACCACCAGTTCACGCGTGGAGCGTGCTATCCGCCATGCCATAGAGGTAGCCTGGTCACGTAATAATATAGATACAATAAAAAAATTTTTCGGTTACACTATTAATACAGAACGTGGTAAACCAACCAACTCTGAATTTATTGCTTTAGTGGCAGACCGACTAAGGCTTTATGGGAAAAATGTACACTAGTGCAAAATTAATTGCAGATGGTATTTGAAAAATCGTTTGCCCAAAGAGTGCAGACGATTTTTTTTGTTTTTTACCGCAATCCGGCGGTAATGTTTTTCTTTTCTCTTTATTGGCTATAATAACGATGGTTACTTTATATTGCCGGCACATAATAAAAAAGGAAAGCTATTAATGAAAAATTTTGCTAAGAATATGGCGATTCAAGGCCCCGTTAAGATAGGGAAAAAAACAAAACTTTTAACAGCACGACTGAAGCCGGGTGACATTGCGCTCATAGACCACCATGATTTAGATGAACTGGCGGCAAAGGAGTTGTGTGAGCATAAAGTTCGTGCTGTAATTAATGCCAGCTGTTCTATTTCCGGGCTTTATCCCAATCAGGGACCTCTAGTCTTGTGGAAAGCTAATATTCCACATTTTGATTTAGCAGGTAAAGATTTAATGGCAAAGCTGCATGATGATGAAGTGCTGACAATTGTAGAAGGTAAAATATGGCGGGGTGGTGAGTATCTAGGCAGTGCCCGCCTGTTAGACCAAGAAGAAATACAAAAACAAATGGAAGCAGCTGAACAAAATTTAGGAAATCTCCTTGATGCTTTTGTGCAAAACACGCTGGATTATGCCCGCAAAGAAAAAGAATTAATCCTGGGCGGTTTAAAAATGCCCTCCCTTGACACAGTTTTTACTGATAAACATACACTTGTAGTCGTTCGCGGTCAATCCTACCGAGAAGATTTAAAGGCTATTAAGCAGTATATTGATGAGGTTAAGCCCGTGCTGGTAGGTGTTGATGGCGGAGCCGATGCTTTGCTGGAATACGGTTATATTCCTGATTTAGTGGTGGGGGATATGGACAGTGTCAGCGATATGGCTCTGCGCAAAGCCAAAGAATTGGTTGTTCATGCTTATCCCAATGGTTCTGCACCGGGAATGGCAAGGATTAATCAGCTTGGCCTGACGGCTAAAGTAATGAAAGCTCCGGGTACCAGTGAAGATATTGCACTTTTACTGGCCTATGAAAATGGCGCCAAGCTTATTGCAGCCATAGGCACCCATTCAAATATGATTGATTTTTTGGAAAAGGGCAGAAAAGGCATGGCCAGCACTTTTCTAGTTCGCCTAAAAGTAGGGAACCGTTTGGTAGATGCACGGGGCGTAAGCCAATTATACCGATCGCAGATTTCAGGCCGTTCTGTCTTATTATTGGCACTGGCAGCAGCCATTCCGGTGTTGGTACTTGCTTTTACCAACTCTATGGTTCGCCATCTTTTTCGCTTAATAGCTCTGCGTCTACGTCTGGCATTGTAGCAGGAGGTAAGCCATTTGTTTAGAATGAGAGATCATGTCATTTCCCTGGTAGCAGTATTTTTAGCTTTAGGCCTTGGCATTATTATAGGAACCAGCATCAGTGAAAATATGCTGGTAACACAACAGCGTTTATTAATAGAGCAAATGACGGAAAATTACAGAAGCCTGCATGAAGAAAGATTACAGTTGAAGGCACAGCTGCAGTCTCTGACGCGTGATTTATACCTCTGGGAAAAATTTCAGGAGTCTCTTTATCCTAGTCTAGTGAAAGATACATTAAAAGAAAAAAAAATCGCCATCATTTGCCATGGCAGCAGTATTCCCCAGGGGGTTATTTCATTACTGCAGGATGCAGGAGCAATGCTTTGTAATGTTATTTCTATTGAAGAGACGTCAGCTTTAAGCGGAAAAACAAGCGGCTTGGGGAAAATACTAGCTTTTATGCTGACACAAAAAGAGATGAGTGAAGAAATGAATAATCAACTGAGGACCTTTCTGGAGCGGCAGGAGGTTCAGATTGAAAAAGGGGCGCAGGAAAGACCGGAAACAGTTTTGTTGTTCTGTGGTGAGCAGGAGCAAATTGACAGAAAACTGGTAAAAGAATTGGCTGTTTTTTTGCATGGCGAGGCGATTACGGTGATTGGTTTGGAACAAAGTGATGTTAAGAAGTCTTGTTTAGGGGAACTAAAAGCATTGGGGATCTCCACAATTGATAATGTGGAAACAATTTTTGGGCAGTATTCGCTTCTGTCAGTTTTACGAGGATGTGCCGGTAATTTCGGCATCAAAGAAGCGGCTGATGAATTAATAGCCACATTCTAATTCTAAAGGAGCAGATAATGTCAATTGCAGCCATTATTCCTGCTTTCAATGAAGAAAAGACAATAGCTCAAACTATAAATGCTCTAAAGTCGCTGCGCTTAATTGATGAGATTTTGGTAATAGATGACGGCTCAACCGATAGAACGGCAGAGAAGGCAGCAGCTGCAGGTGCCAGTGTGTATAAATTGCCGCAAAACAGAGGTAAAGGTACTGCGCTGGCCATGGGCGTGAGGTTAACAGAGGCGGATATATTGTGTTTTGTTGATGCAGATTTAGGCAGTAGTGCCAAGGAATTTGCCCGACTAATACCTCCGGTGCTGAATAAAGAAGCTGAGATGACGATTGCAGCCTTTTCTCCCGCCAAGCGCCGTGGTGGATTTGGTTTAGTTAAGTCATTAGCGGCTTATGGCATTATCAAGCTGTGTGGTTATCGGCCCCATTCTCCTTTATCCGGACAGCGTGTACTACGGCGTAGTGTTTGGAATGGGCTTAATTGTTCAGCGCGTGGTTTTGGTGTAGAAGTGGGTTTGACTGTGGAATGTCTACGCAATGGTTATCGTCTGCAGGAAATTGCGGTACAGATGACACACCGGGAAACGGGACGGGATTTTAAGGGCTTCTGGCACCGGGGCAGACAGTTTTTTCATGTTTTACGCACCTTGGTGGAACTTTGGTATCGTCAGCGGGTGAGAATGTCATGAGCAAATTGTTTTATTTATTTCTTATCGTTATGAGCGCTGCCGTAGTGGTGCCCTGCTGGAGCAAATTTGCTCGTCATGCAGGCCTAATTGCCAGGAACTATCGTGGACAGGCAATCCCGCAAAGTATGGGGTTAATTTTTATTTTTACTTATTTGCCTGCAGCGCTTTGGGCTTTAATTTCGCAGCTGATAACTTCCGGTCTGATCCGGCGGACATTTATGATAACCATAGGTTTGGGTATTTTAGGATTTATAGATGATTTTTGGGGTGCCAGCCAGGTAAAAGGATTAAGGGGGCATTTTTCCAGTTTATTGAAAGGGAAAATTACTACAGGACTGTTAAAAGCAATAGGCGGTTATATTATTTGTTTTTTGGCCGTGAAAAGTCTGCCGGACAGTAATTTGCCACTAAACATCTGGCGTGCGGCCTTGGTGGCGCTAACGGCCAACTTATTGAATCTTTTTGATTTACGTCCCGGACGTGCCCTAAAAGTATTTTTTTTGCTGTCCATACTTTTTTTACAGCAGATACAGTCAGAAGAAATGATCTTATTGCTCTTTCCCTTTTTGTTTACTGCGCTTGTTTTTTTTCCCTGGGATTTGGCCGGAAAAGGGATGCTAGGGGATTCCGGAGCCAATCTTCTGGGTGGTGTTTTAGGTCTGATGGCGCTGGAAAGCACATCCTTTTGGTTGCAGTTTAGTTTTTTCTGTTTATTATTATTTGTACATTTTTTAACAGAGAAAGTTTCTCTCACACAAATGATTAAACGCAATCGGCTTTTATCTTTTCTTGATAATTTAGGCAGGCAGCACAAAGGCAGATTTCAGGAGGATTAAAGTCTTAATGCAGAATTACATGGTGATGATTAATGTATAGCCACAATATTGCCAAAGTAGAAACGGTGGAAATTCAGTCACCGGACTGTGAAATTTTAACTGTGCAAATTAACGGACAGCTTGCCCGCGCTATAAATTATGTCCCACTCACAGGATCGGCAGCTATAGGAGATTATGTGGTTTTAAATACTATGGCCGTTGAGTTAAATCTAGGTAGTGGCAGTTACCATTTTGTCATATTAAATTTTAGACGTTTAAAACATTGCAGTAAGGGAAAAGGCCATATCATGAAGCTCCGTTATACACCGCTTCAAATGCGCGTCTTAGCCGTTGAAGAGGAAGCTTCGCCTGTCCATAAAGTTATTGCTGACGCTATGACCCTGGCGGGAATGCCTGTCCTGGTCGCTGAATTACATAGTATGTTGGCACCGGCAGTATTAACCTTAAAAAAAGAAAAGCCGGCCTGGCGCATCGCCTATTTAATGACAGATGGCGGCGCACTACCTGCTTTTTTCAGTAATACTGTACGGATTCTAAGGGAACGCGGCTTATTATGTGGTGTAATCACAGCCGGACATGCTTTTGGCGGAGATTTGGAAGCCATCAATGTTTACAGCGGCTTATTGGCTGCCCGCCATGTACTGCAGGCGGATATTACAATAGTCTGCATGGGTCCAGGAGTTGTGGGAACTGCCACCCCTTTTGGTTTCAGCGGTATCGAACTGGCTGATAATCTTAATCGTGTTTATAGCCTACGGGGCAGGGCTGTGGTACTGCCCCGTATCAGTTTTGCCGATTCACGTCCTCGGCACTACGGTTTATCGCACCATACCATTACTGCTTTAAAACATGCCGTCCTGGTGTCCGTTGATTTGCCCCTGCCGGTTTTAAAGCCGGAAGAACAGCAATTGCTGCAGGAACAAATAAAAAAACATCAAATCAATAAAAAACATCGTTTGTTTTTTTATGATAATCTTAGTTTAGCTCATTTAGCTACCGAGGCACAATTATGTAGAACCATGGGGCGTACACTTGATGAAGATCCCGCCTTTTTTTTGGCTGCTGTGGCAGCAGCTAAACATCTTATTACTATACAAACCAACATTAATGAATTTGCTGAGCAATAAAGGCAGCCAGTGTTAAATTTGGCGGTAAGGTACGCAAAAAGAAACGTAATTCCTGGATGGTGCCAATAAAAATAAAGTGTTTTTTTTGTGCTATGGTTTGCATAAAATTCTCCTTTTAAAAAATTGACACTTTATTAGTCCTAAATCTTATATGTCTGAGGTGATGTAGATATGACAAATCAATTTGAAGAAAAAACAATTTCTTCAGATATTATTTATCAGGGTAAAGTGGTTACACTGCGCGTAGATCAAGTTGCCTTGGCTGATGGTTCAACTGCTAGCCGTGAAGTGGTTGTTCATGCTGGTGCAGCTGCTGTTCTGGCCGTTAATAAAAATAGAGAAGTTTATTTTGTACGGCAGTACAGTAAAGCAGTTGAAAAAGAGTTACTGGAGATACCGGCGGGGAAATTGGACCCCGGTGAAACAGCTCTTGCCTGCGCAGAGCGTGAATTGGCTGAAGAAACCGGCCTGGTGGCCAAGGAAATGAGGCTGCTGACAACTGTTTATACTTCGCCGGGTTTTACTTCAGAAAAAATATCAATATTTCTTGCGACCGGTTTAAAAACAGCCGGAGCAGCTCATCCTGACGAAGGAGAATTACTCACTGTACAAAAAATTCCCTTTAATCATGCTTTACAGATGGTGCAAAGCGGTGAAATTACAGATGCAAAGACATGTTTAGCCCTCCTGCTGGCTGCCGGATTGGGTTTAGGTCAGTAGGCAAGCATATCGTAAAGATGAGTCGCATATAATGATCCAGATGGACAGGGGGGAACCGGTTTGCGTCAAGGAAGACGAAATGGTGCATTGGCCCATCTGGAAGAAAATATCGGCATTTATCTGTTTGTCACAGCAGTTTTTACAGTAGGAATTATCGCTGGTTCTTTAGCGGTCAGCTTATTGACAGCAGAACAGCTGACGGAATTAAATCAGATTTTTTTTAATTTTTTAGATTACCTCACTTTGGATGAGCCTTTAAACCAAACTTTTATTCTACAGCGTTCACTGATGCAAAACGGCATATTTTTGCTTTTAATCTGGTTTTGCGGCAGTATCTTTTTTGGCTTTATTTTAATTTTGGTAGGTATCTGTTATCGTGGTTTTACCATTGGTTTTACGGTGGGATTTTTGGCACAGCAGGGTGCTTTGCGCGGCATTTTGTTTTCCCTGGCAGCGATTTTGCCGCAGAATTTGATCTATGTTCCTGCCATTATTGTGGCAGGCGCTGTTTCCGTCTCTTCTTCGCTTTTTTTGTTGCGGTCTCGCCTGCATAAAAAATCACCGGCGGCAATATTTATGCGCTATAGTGCCCTTATTTTTATCATTGCTCTGACTTTTGCCGTAGGCAGCTTGATAGAAGCAATGGTTACGCCTGTTTGTATGCGTGTTATGGTATCTTTTCTTTAAGAAGCCCTCTTTAATATTTCCATAAAAGCGCGGTGGTAAAAATTTAATCTGGAGGAATGCCATGTTTTTCTACAGCAAAAAATTAAAGCGCTTTCTGCTTATATTTTTGCTTTTGCTGTTAGTTTTTCCCCTGCTACATTATTATGCTTTGCGTTTCTTGCAGCCGGAAATGGTTGTTTTTCGTGAACCTCGTGGTAGGGCAATAAAGGTTATGTCCGGTTCGCAGCAAAGCGGAAAATCATATATTCTGACAAGTTTTCTCTCTTATTTACATGATTTTTATCAAAACGGGTTATGATTTTGCTAAATGAAAAGGAAATACTTCCTTAGATGAAGAATATTTCCGAATAAAGGAAGCATATCGGTGTTGTTTAAGAAGGAGAGCAGTTATGGAAAGCACTATCAGGGATTTTATTCATTACATATCTGTGGAAAAAGGTCTGGCTGCTAATACACTGGAAGCCTATAACCGGGATTTGCATGCCTTTTGTTCCTATCTAAAAAAAGAAAATATTAATGATTTTCGAGAGGTAACACGTAATAGCATAACAGCTTATTTACAAGCTCTGAGAAAAAGCGGTAAAGCCACTTCTACATTATCCCGCAATATGGCTTCTATCCGTTCTTTTTATAATTATCTTTTTCAAGAAAGACTGATAGTGGACAATCCTACTGCTGATTTAGAATCGCCTAAATTGGAAAAGAAGTTACCACGCGTTTTAACTACACAGGAAGTTGAATTGCTGCTTGAACAACCTGATTTGCAGCAAGTGGCAGGGTTACGGGATAAGGCTATGCTGGAAGTTATTTACGCCACAGGAATTCGTGTTTCCGAGTTAATGTCTTTGGATGTGTTGGATGTTAACTTGGAAGCAGGCTTCATTCGTTGTACAGGTAAAGGTGCAAAGGAGCGAATTGTTCCTATGGGTTCTGTGGCTATCCACTTTGTGAGTGAGTACTTAAGACGCGGTCGACCTAAATTAATTCGCAACAAAGATGAGCCTGCCATGTTTGTTAATCAGCATGGCAAACGCTTGACTCGTCAGGGTTTCTGGAAAATACTGAAAAAATATGCCCGTCAGGCGGGTATTAAAAAAGATATTACACCACATACTCTCCGGCATTCTTTTGCCACGCATCTGTTGGAAAATGGGGCGGATTTACGTTCTGTACAGGAAATGTTGGGACATGCAGATATTTCGACTACACAGATATATACACAGCTTACAAAAAGTAAATTGCGTGATATTTATAAAAAAACTCATCCCCGAGCTTAAGGAGTTGAGTTTATGAGAATAAAACGTATAATTATGGTGGTTTTGGATGGTTTGGGTGTAGGTGAACTGCCTGATGCAGCGCAATATGGAGATGCAGGCAGTAATACTTTGGGTCATCTTGCGCAAACTGTAGGCGGTATCAATATTCCTTTTTTGCAGTCGCTGGGTATAGGTTGCCTGACAACGGTTACCGGTGCAGCTTGTCCCGAGCAGCCGCTGGCCGCTTACGGGAAAATGAATGAACGTTCCGCCGGGAAAGATACCACAACCGGCCATTGGGAAATTAGCGGCCTTATTTTGGACAAACCTTTTCCTGTTTTTGAAAATGGTTTTCCTCCGGAAGTTATTGAGCCTTTCAGTGCCGCCATTGGTCGTCCTGTCCTGGGGAATATTAAAGCTTCGGGTACAGAAATTATTGAGGTTTTAGGAGAAAAACACTTACAGACCGGCAACCCCATTGTTTATACTTCGGCGGATAGTGTTTTTCAAATAGCTGCCCATGAGGAGGTTGTGCCGCTTAAAACACTTTATAAGTGGTGCGAAATTGCCCGTCAGCTTTTAAAAGGCGATTTTGCCGTTGGGCGTGTTATTGCCCGTCCCTTTATTGGCACTCCGGGTAATTTTATACGTACGGCAAATCGCCGGGATTATTCCTTAGCACCTCCGCGTGAGACCGTTTTAGATAAATTGGTTGCTGCTGGTTACGAGGTGGTTGGGGTTGGAAAAATCAAAGATATTTTTGCCGGGCGAGGGCTTACGGCAGCTGTAAAAACTAAAGATAATGATGATGGCATGAGCAAGCTACTGGAGTTGATGAAAAGTTTTAAACAGGGGCTAATTTTTGTTAATCTGGTTGACTTTGATATGCTTTATGGCCATCGGAATAACGTCCAGGGTTATGCTCAGGCATTGGAGCGTGTTGATAAACAATTGGAGGCGGTTAGCCGGGAAATGGAGGATGTTGATCTTTTAATAATTCTGGCAGATCATGGCTGTGATCCTACTTACCCGCATACCGATCATACCAGGGAATATGTTCCGCTGCTTGTATATGGTAAGCAGGTGAAACCGGTGAATTTAGGCATCAGAGAGACTTTTGCCGATGTAGGACAAACAATCGCCTCATTATTTAACTTAACACCAATGGAAGCGGGGAAATCATTTGCTAAAGATTTGGGGTTTGGAGAAAAATGAGCATCCTGGAGCTCATCTATAAAAAGCGAAACGGCAGTGCCTTGTCAGCTGAGGAAATAAATAAATTTATTGCTGACTATTTACAGGATAAAATTCCTGATTACCAGGTTTCTGCTTTATTGATGGCCATTTACTTTAATGGCATGACCATTGCAGAAACTGCCGCACTGACACAGGCCCTGGCTAATTCCGGTGAAACTCTTGATTTTTCAGCTCTAGGCAGACCTGTTGTCGATAAACATTCGACGGGCGGTGTGGGCGATAAAACTACACTTGTTCTCTTACCACTGGTGGCGGCAGCTGGGGTAACCATGGCAAAAATGTCCGGCCGTGGGCTTGGACATACCGGTGGAACCATTGATAAACTTTCCTGTATACCCGGCTTTCGTACGGATCTTTCCAAAGAAGAATTTATGCAGCAAGTGCATCAGTTGGGAGCTGCCATTAACGGGCAAACAGCACAGCTGGCTCCGGCAGACGGAAAACTGTATGCTTTGCGTGATGTGACGGCAACGGTGGAGAGTATTCCCCTTATTGCTTCATCTGTCATGAGTAAAAAGATAGCTGCGGGGGCCCAGAGTATTGTTTTAGATGTCAAAGTGGGCAGCGGTGCGTTTATGAAGGACCTAGCAAGTGCCCGTCAGCTGGCGCAAATGATGGTGGAGATAGGCAGCTCCCTGGGGCGAAAAACGACGGCGCTTCTGACAAACATGGAACAACCGTTGGGTTTTACCGTAGGCAATGCGGTGGAAGTGGTGGAAGCGATAGAGACACTGCAGGGGAACGGTCCTAATGATTTAACGGAGCTGGCTTTATCTTTAGGGGCAGAACTGTTGGTGGCCAGTCAAAAAGCCGCATCAATTGCTGAGGCAAAGGTAGTTTTATCTGATTTGCTTACTAGTGGCAAAGCATTTGAAATGTTTCAGCGCATAATTGCGGCTCAAGGCGGTGACCCCAAAGTGGTAGAAGAGCCCCAAAGGCTGGAAAATGCCGCCTATGGCGAGAAAATATACGCACATACCAGTGGGTATCTGGTGTCTTTGGCTGCCCTGAAAGTGGGACAGGCAGCAGTATTATTAGGTGCCGGGCGCCAGACAAAAGATGCGGAAATTGATCTTACCGCGGGCATTAGATTGTATAAAAAAACAGGTGATTATGTCAGTAAGGGAGAAGTGCTGGCCGAAATCTATACTAATGATAAAGATAAAATCGCTGCGGCGACAGAGAAACTAGCGGCTGCTTACGGCTTTGCGCCGCAAAAACCGATTCCGGCGCCGCTTATTATAGAACGTGTGTCAAGTGAAAAATTGTAAGATATATCGGCTGTGACCGGTATATTTTTTTTATTACGCTAAAAAATAGTGATACAGTGAAATTTATGCTAGGAGGAAAAACAATGAATAAAAAGCTCCTCATGTTAATGTTGGCGCTGGCGTTATCGCTGCTGAACTTTAGCGTAGCTTTTGCAGTTGAGTTTGATTTTCAATCCAGTGCACAATTATTAATAGATGTTAACAGTAGACAGATTCTTTATGAAAATAATGCGCATGAGAAATTATATCCGGCCAGTGTGACAAAAATTATGACTATGCTGCTGGCTATGGAAGCGCTGGAAAGCGGGAAAGTGGCGCTGACAGACATGGTTCCCATTAGTGAAGCAGCTGCCGCTCACGGAGGCTCGCAACTTTTTCTTTCACCGGGAGACAAAGTATCTTTCAAGGATTTAATGATTGGTATTGGCGTTGGTTCTGCCAATGACGGTGCCTGGGCAATGGCGGAATATTTGGCCGGTTCCGTTGATGCATTTGTTGAGCAGATGAATGCCAAAGCCAGGGAATTGGGCATGAAAAATACTAATTTTGTTAATCCTCATGGCCTGCATGATGAAAACCATTATACCACTGCTTATGATATATCACTGATGTCTTTAGAATTGCTAAAGTATCCTCAAATTCATGAATGGCTTACAATTTGGATGGATCAGGAATTTCTAAAAGGTAAAATTAAAAAGGAAGAGGGAGTTTATCTCAGTAATTCTAATAGGCTAATCCGATATTATGATGGCTGTGACGGACTTAAAACCGGGTTTACTAACGAAGCCGGTAATTGTATTTCCGCCACAGCCAAACGAGGTGATACGCGCCTTTTGGCAGTGATTATGAAAGCACCCGGACTTTCTTCCCTCTTTGATGAAGCGCGTGTACTGCTCAATTGGGGATTTGCCAATTACGAAAGTATACCTATTGTAAAAGGCGGAGAAACTTTAGGAAAGCTTGTTGTTGACAAAGGGGAAAAAAACCAAGTTGAAGTTGTGGCTAAAGAAGATTTTGCCCTGCTGCTGCAAAAAGGAGCGGAAAAAGAATTTGAAAAAGAATTGGAGCTGCCGCCCCGTTTAGCTGCACCGCTTGCTGTGACAGATGAAGTAGGTAAGTTGATTATTAAGTCCTCCTCCGGGGAAGAATTGGGTAGTCTGCCGCTGGTACCGGCAAGTGATGTGCCAAGGGCAAAGCTGCTAACATTTTTGCAGCGCTATCTAAAACAATGGCTGAAATTTAAACTTAAATAGGATTGCATTGATGGCAGGGATTAACCCTGCCAATTTTTTTGAAATTACATTATATGTATGGAATATGCATATTTTTTCAATAAAAGCAGGAGTTACCATAAGACTGGTAGAATAGATAGCAAGGAATTAATCGACAAAGGAGAGAAGCCTGTGGATGTAAAATTTAAAAAAACAGGCAGCACCTTGGTAGTAAAAATGTTTGGCGAGCTGGACCATCATGCTGCCAGTTTTTTACGCGCAAAAATTGATGCAAAATTAAACCGCAGCGACATAAAAAATATTCTCTTCGACTTTGAGGGTGTTAATTTTATGGATAGTTCCGGGATAGGAATGATTCTTGGACGCTATAAAATTGTTTCGCTTAAAAGCGGTAAAATTTTGGCCTGTAATTTAAGTCCCAGGTTAAGGCGAATTTTTGAGATGTCGGGGTTATTAACTAAAATTGCAGTTTTTAATTCTGAACGTGATGCACTGACAGGCGCATAGGGGGAGTGCAGATGGAAAATTATATGAAATTGGAAATTCCCAGTAAATCACAAAACGAAGCCTTTGCCCGTGCGGTAGTTGCTGCTTTTGCCGCGCAAGCTGATCCAACTATTGAAGAAATCTCTGATGTTAAAACGGCAGTATCGGAAGCTGTAACTAATGCTGTTATTCACGGCTATGAGAATAAAATTGGTACCATTGTGATAACTGCAAAACTTACTGGACCTCGTTTGGAGGTTACAGTAGTTGACTATGGCGTTGGGATTGAAGACCTGGAACAGGCAAGGATGCCTCTATATACCTCAAAACCGGAATTGGACCGCTCAGGTATGGGTTTTACAATTATGGAAAATTTCATGGATTCTTGCGAAGTTATTTCTGAACCTGGAAAGGGTACAACGGTGAAAATGGTGAAAACTTTTGGCCGGGCGGATGAGACGGAGGCGTAGTACGCCGATGGATGATTCTTTTAAAAAACATCTGCCCTTAGTTCATAGTTTGGTAAAACGTTACCGCGGAGAGTATGCGGAAGGAGACGACCTGTTTCAGGTAGCTTGTATAGGTTTGCTTAAAGCCTTAAAAAATTTTGATCCCGGCAGAGGCACATCTTTTACTACTTATGCTGTCCCTGTTATTGCCGGAGAGATAAAAATGTATCTGCGGGGACAAGGGAGCATCAAATACAGTCGGGCAGTAAAACAATTGGCCGGGCGGGTCAAAAAGGTGCGCAATGATTTGGAACAACGCCTGGGACGCCAGCCTAGCATTAATGAATTATCTCAGGCTTGTGGATTGGAAAGGGAAGAAATATTGGCAGCACTAGAGGCCAGCCGCTTTCCCTTATCTTTAGATGAACAGGCGGCAGTGGAGTCACATGCTGCTGTTCCTCCCGAGACAGACAAAATAATTGAACGGGTGGCTTTACGGCAGGCAATGGACAATTTGCCGGAGCGGGAACGTCATATTATGCTTTACCGTTTCTTTCGCCACAAGTCTCAACAGGAAGTTGCCGATCTTTTAGGTTTGTCGCAAATGCATGTTTCGCGCTTGGAACGCAAGGTTTTAAATGAATTAAAAAAACAATTAAGTTAAAAACAAACGGTTTAATTACAATACTAACCGTTTGTTTATTTTTTTAGGGATGGGGAAAACTAGATAAAGCTAGGAGGTGATGTTATGGCAGTTGCAAAGGTAGTGGAGCTGGTAGGTCAGTCAGAAGTTAGCTGGGAGAATGCGGTAAAAAATGCAGTTAGTGATGCCGCTAAAACAATTGACAATATTACCGGCGTAGAAGTTACTAATTGGACAGCCCAAATTAAAGATGGAGAGATAGTGGAATATAAAGTAAACATCAAACTTGCTTTTGGGGTTAAGAGATAAAATTTAATTTTTGTTTTGTATTTGATTTTAAACCCTCCTCTAAAAATGGAGGGTTTTTAGTAAAAAAGGGATGGTGTAGATGCCGCGTAAACAGGTTGGCCCACCGGCACAGGTCAGTCCAAACCTTAAGGAAAATATAGACTACTTAACTGCTAAGCTGGGAATAGGTGTCAGTATTGACGTTTTGTCAAAAGAGCTAAACCTGGGTGGGAAGAAGGGCGTACTTGTTTATATTGACGGCCTGACAAACGGTGAAGTTGTGGCACTGCTGTTGCAGACTTTAGCAAAAATAGAACGTGAAGATTTATACCCAAACCCAATACAAAAATTAATGACGCAAAAAATTCCCTATATGGAAATGGAAAGCAGCAGTAGTATGCCTTTCTTAATTGATGAAATGCTTTCCGGCCAGATGCTGCTTTTACTGGAGGGCGAAAAAGAAGCAATTCTTATTGATACGCGCACATATCCCATCCGCAATCCGGAAGAACCGGATACGGAACGTTTAACTCGAGGAGCGCGGGACGGTTTTGTGGAAACAATGATGTTTAATATAGCCCTGACACGCCGCCGGGTACGCGATCCTGGCTTGCGGGTAGAAGGATTCCGCCTGGGAAAGCGTTCCAAAACAGACGTAGCTCTCATGTATGTGCAGGACATTACAAATCCCCAGTTGGTAGAAAGAATCAGAAAAAGGCTGCAAAAGATTAAAATAGATGGTCTACCTATGGCAGAAAAATCCCTGGAAGAATTCATCACTGAGGCACGTTGGAGTATTTTCCCCCTTGTGCGTTATACAGAAAGACCTGATGTGGCCGCTCAACATCTTTTTGAGGGACATATTCTGCTGTTTGTAGATACATCTCCGTCAGTAATGATTTTACCCGTTACTTACTTTCATCATTTACAGCATCCTGAAGAATATCGACAAAATGTTTTTACCGGTATCTATGTGCGTTGGATTCGCTTTCTGGCAGTTTTTATGTCTATCTATTTAGCACCGCTTTATTTGTTATTTTCTCTACAACCAGAGCTGCTGCCGGAAAAATTACGCTTTATCGGTCCAAAAGAAGCGGGGACCATTCCCATACTTGTGCAGTTTATACTTGTTCACTTTGGTATTGATTTAATTCGTATAGCCGGTATTCATACCCCGACGCCGCTTGCTACTGCGCTAAGCTTAATAGCTGCTCTTTTAATAGGTCAAATAGCCATTGATGTGGGACTTTTTACGGCCGAAGTGCTGCTGTACGGCGGTCTTGTTGCCGTAGGAATGTTTGCTACACCCAGTTTTGAATTAAGTCAGGCGAATCGTTTAGTTCACCTTCTGATGCTGCTGCTGACAGGATTTTTCAAATTGCCCGGTTTTATTGCCGGCTTGGTAATTGTGCTGATTAGGCTGGCTACCAATAAGTCTTTTGGTGTACCCTACTTATGGCCATTTATTCCCCCTAACTTTCGTGGCATTGCCAGTATTATTTTGCGTCAACCAACTCCGATTGAAAGGACGCGACCGGCAATTCTTAAGGCACAGGATCCGGATCGCGTGCCGGCAAAAACTGAAAACGAAAAGAATCGTAAATGAATCAAGGAAGGTGTCATATGAAAATAACAGTAGGTATTCCGCGAGCTTTGCTATACTATCACTATTATCCTGCCTGGGAGGCTTTTTTTCGCAGTTTAGGTGCAGAAGTTGTTTTGTCAGATGAAACAACTAAAGCCATTTTAGATGCAGGGGTTCATTTAGCGGTAGATGAGACTTGTCTGCCGGTGAAGCTATATTTAGGACATCTGGTCAACCTGCGTGATAAAGGTGTTGACTATATCTTTGCGCCGCGTGTGGTGTCAGTGGAAGAAAGAAAATACTTATGTCCAAAGTTTTTGGGGCTACCGGAAATAGCTCGTTTTTGTGTACCCGATTTACCGGAACTTTTAACTGTGGAAATTAATGTGCATCAACAATACAGAAGAACAATTTCCGGTTTGTATCAATTGGCGGCTCGTTTTGACCGCCGGCCTTGGAAAGCTCGGCTGGCGCTACGGGCGGCAGAAAGGGCACAGGAGTGCTATGAGAAAAGGTTAAAAGAAGGTCTAACACCATATGATGTTTTATCCGGGAAAGGATTGGTTAAAAAGCATGGCTCTATGAAGGTGGCTGTGCTGGGGCATGCTTACAATGTTAACGATCCTTTCATCAGTTTGGGAATTATTGAAAAACTGCGGGCAATGGGAGTTGAAATTGTTACCTCCGAAATGCTGCGGTCTGAAGAAATTAATACAGGGGCAGATAAGCTTGAGAAAGGTATATTTTGGACTTTTGGCCATCTTTTGATGGGTGCCGGTTTGCATTTTCTGCAGCAGCAGGAAATTGTCGGACTGATACTTGTGGCAGCCTTTGGCTGTGGACCGGACTCATTGACTTGTGAACTGGTGGAGCGCTTTTATAAAAGACGTAGATCTATTCCGGTGCTGCTGGTCACACTGGATGAGCATACGGGAGAAGCAGGTCTGGTGACCCGTTTGGAAGCATTTGTTGATATGTTACGCTGGAGGAAAGCCGTATGAAGGTTACTTTCCCACATTTAGGTTCCCTTTCCATTGCCTTGACAGGGTTATTTACAGATTTGGGCTTAGAAGTAATTGCACCACCTCCCATTACTAAAAAAACCATTAGTTTGGGTGTTTTGCATGCTCCGGAATTTGCTTGTTTCCCTTTAAAAATTAGTTTGGGAAACTTTATTGAAGCTTTGGAGGCCGGTGCCGATACCTTGGTGATGATTGGCGGAACCGGTCCTTGCCGGCTGGGTTATTATGCACAAGTACAAAAGGAAATTTTGCGCGATTTAGGTTATGATTTTAAGATGATTATTTTCGAACCACCACAAGGACAGTTAAACAAATTAATTAATGAGATAAAGACAATCACTACCAATTGCAGCAGCTTCAAAGTCTTACAGGCTATCCATACCGTTTGGCGCAAAGTTAAAGCTTTGGATAAATTGCATGCCCGTTCATTGCAGATCCGACCCCGTGAATTGGAATGCGGAGCAACTACGGCGGCTTACCAGCAAAGCTTGGCACTAATTTCTGAAGCTCATACTCCTCAGGCTGTAACGGTGCAGCTAAAAAAAGGAATGCAGCTTTTAAATTCCGTAGCTTGTGATTGGCAGAAAAAAGTTCTGCGCATAGGCTTGGTAGGGGAAATTTATATGTTACTGGAGCCATACGCCAATTTGCAGCTGGAAAGGACATTGGGGGAAATGGGGGTAGAAGTTGAGCGTTCAGTTTATTTGAGTGACTGGATTAAAGAGCATTTAATCTTAAACACACTGCATTTTCCGGGAGGGTTAAAAACAAAAAGAGCAGCAGCACCATACTTAAACCATTTTGTTGGCGGCCATGGCTGGGAATCGGTGGGGGATACGGTGCGGTATGCCCGCCGCGGATACGACGGTGTCATTCATATTCTCCCTTTTACCTGCACACCGGAAATTGTGGCCAAAAGTATCCTGCCCACGGTAAGTCGTGAACAGGGAATTCCGGTATTATCTTTTTCGTTGGATGAACAAACAGGCGAGGCAGGTTTTAGAACCCGTCTCGAGGCTTTCATTGATCTTTTGGCAGGGACTACTTTAGTAAACTAAAACAAACTTGTGCCAGGGAACTGTCCCCTGGCACATTTTTTTGTCGATGAATTTGTCTTAGGTTTACCGTACGCTTTGGATCTGTGGTATAATAAGGAAAGGTTTAAAAAAGGAGGGACAGCTTTGCAGGTCATTACTACACATCTAAATGCTGATTTTGATGCCATAGCTTCCATGGTGGCGGCTGCTAAACTTTTTCCGCAGGCACAAGCTGTCTATCCTAACAGCCTCAGCAGTAATGTGGATGCATATGTATCCCTTTATAAAGAAAGATTACCGATAAAAACCATAAAAGAGATTAATTTGGCTAATATTAAAGAGTTAATAATAACTGATACCCGCCAACCCAAGCGTATTGGTATCTTTGCTGAATATTTAAATCAAATTAAGAAAATCTATCTTTTTGATCATCATCCTGCAGCGGAGGCAGATATAATTTCTTCACATTCTGTGGTCGATAATGTAGGTGCCACCACAACCCTTCTGCTGGAAGAGATTTTTGCCAAAGGGATAAAAATAACACAGTTTGAAGCTACACTTTTTGCTTTGGGCATTTATGAAGACACTGGCGGTTTAATGTATGAGCAGACCACGGTACGCGATGTGGCGGCGATGCATCGTTTATGGCAAATTGGTGTAAACTTACGGGTTGTAAATGAATTTATCAGCCTTCCCTTAACTGTTGAGCAAAGGTCTGTGTATGATGCTTTATTGGCTGCTGTAAAGCATCATGAAATAAAAGGTGTACGTATTGGGATTGCCAGTACTGTTTGTGAGAGTTTTATACAGGGTTTGGGTAAGATTACGCAAAGATTATTAGAAGTGGAAAATATTGATGTAATGTTTGCAGTAGTTTTGATGTCAGATAAAACATATCTTGTTGCCCGCAGCAGATCAGAAGCAGTTGATGTGGCTGAAGCAGTGGCAGTTTTTGGGGGTAAAGGCCATAGAGGAGCGGCTTCTGCTATGCTGAGGGGAGATAAAGTGGCTAAAATTAAAGATGAGTTGCTGCAAATACTGGAAAAAGTTGTGGTGGCAAAAACTGCTGCCGATATAATGTCTGTACCCGTACGCAGCATTGGTCCCACAACAACAGTCGCTGAAGCACAGGAAATGATGCTGCGCTATGGACACAGTGGTTTTCCTGTGTTGGAGTCAGAACAATTAGTGGGTATTATTTCTCGCCGTGATGTGGAAAAAGCGGTTCATCATCAATTAGGACATGCTCCCGTGAAAGGATATATGAGTCGTAAGCCCATTACCGTTGCCCCGGAGACTCCTTTGCGCGAAGTACAGCGTATAATGGTAACAAAAGATATAGGACGTTTACCTGTGGTTGAAGGCAAAAAGATGCTGGGCATTATCACCCGCACTGATATTTTACGTCATTTAGAAGGTGGTAAGCAAAAAAGGGAAGATAATGCTTTTCCTGCTCCTGATGATGATATAACGGCATTATTAAATGAACGTCTCTCAAAAAAACAGCAAAGTTTATTATACCTTATCGGGCAAGCGGCAGATCGTGAAGAGGTTAAAGTGTATGCTGTAGGTGGCTTTGTGCGTGATTTGTTACTAGGAAGGCCTACGCACGACATTGATCTTGTGGTTGAGCCTGCAGCCATACCTTTTGCTGAAAAAGTTAGGCATTTATTAGGCGGCAAACTTCTTACCCATGAGCAGTTTGGTACTGCTACCCTCACACTTCTGGATGGCACGCAAATAGATTTTGTTACGGCCCGGCAGGAATTTTATGCCAGACCTGCCGCAATGCCTGAAGTTGAGCAGAGCAGTCTAAAAATTGATCTTTTCCGCAGGGATTTTACAATTAATACAATGGCTATCAGCCTTAATGCGCCGCATTACGGCCAGTTGATTGACTACTTTCAGGGTTTGGCTGACTTACAGAATCAGCAGATTCGTGTATTATATAATTTAAGCTTTGTCGAGGATCCGTTAAGAATTTTACGGGCTATCCGCTTTGAACAGCGTTTTAATTTCCGTCTGGAGGAAAATACGCAAGCCTTACTAGAAAACGCAGTACAAATGCGTGTGTTGGAAAAGGTAAGTAAAGAACGCTTATACGGAGAATTCGCCTTATTTTTCCAGGAAGAAAAAATTCCCGAGCTTTTACTGCGCTTATTTTCCCTTGGTATTGACGCTTTTCTTTTTCCTAAAGTAAACTATAGTGAGGAGCTGGCACAGCGGCTTTACGCTGTACGCGACATTTTGACTTGGGCAAAGGAAAATTGGCATGATGCCGATCCTTCAGTGGAAGTAATGTATTTATCAGCTTTAATGCTGGATATACCTTTCCAAGAAGCTCGTCATCTCTGCCGTCGTCTGCGTTTGCCGCGCGAAAAAATGCGGAAGGTTTTAGCAGTTTTAACAGCGCTGCCTACAATACAGAATAATTTATGTTGGAACACAAAGCCGGTAGCCAGTGATTTAGATCGTTTCTTTCGCGGGCAGCCGGTGGAAGTTCTGCTTTTGCTCTTGACGGTAGAAAATGAGGAGCAGATAAGCAGTTATGTAAGGCAGTATTGGGAAAAAATAAGACTGGTCAAGACGGATATAAGCGGACATGATTTGGAGCAAATGGGATTTACACCCGGCCCTATATTTCAGGAAGTATTGGCTGCTGTTCGTGCGGCAAGGCTCGATGGACTCGTAAAAAACCGTGAGGAAGAACTAGCTTTTGCCCGTGAACGCTTACAAAGTGCAGCTTGGGGAAAGGAGAATTAGTTTGCCGTTAAACAATTTAATTTCACATTTTCTTTCCAGTGGTCTTCTTTTTCGGGTTCCGGCACTACTTTTGGCGTTGACCTTCCATGAACTGGCACATGGTTATGTTGCCTATAGATTGGGGGATCCAACGGCAAAACTGCAGGGGCGCTTAACTTTAAATCCTTTAAAACATATTGATCCATTGGGTCTATTGGCTCTCTGGTTGGTAGGTTTTGGCTGGGCTAAACCGGTACCCGTTAATCCTCTTTATTTCCGTGGTGACCGTCGGCGTGGCCTGCTGCTTGTTAGTTTGGCAGGGCCCTTAGCTAATTTCCTTTTGGCATTTATAACTGCTTTATTGTTAATGGTGTTTCCATCTTTACGTACCGGCATTTTTTTGCCTTTCATGCGGCTTCTTTTTATCTATAATATATTTTTTGGTGTGTTTAATTTATTGCCCATTCCGCCTCTGGACGGTTCGAAAGTGCTGCAATATTTTCTACCTCCCAGCACTGCATATCAATATTCTCAATTAGAGCAATACGGGCCGTTAATTTTAATGCTGTTGGTTTTTACCAGGACTTTGTCGAGAATACTATATCCGTTGGCAGGGATAGCGGCAAATATTATTACAACAATTGTCGTGCTGCTGACGGGCGGCTTTTGAAAGGAGCATAACAAATGGAGAAAAAAACTGTGTTTAGTGGGATGCGCCCCACGGGGCGACTGCAGCTAGGTAATTTAACTGGTGCACTTGACAGCTGGATAAAATTGCAGGACAAGTATCGCTGTCTCTTCTGTGTTGTTGACTGGCATGCCCTTACTACCGCTTATGAAGATCCTACGCAGTTAAAGGAAAACACATATGATATGGTTATAAACTGGTTAGCAGCCGGTCTAGATCCGGAAAAAAGTATTATTTTTCGCCAATCTGATGTGAAGGAGCATGCAGAGCTGCATTTGCTGCTTTCTATGTTTACTCCCCTCTCTTGGTTAGAACGTGTACCTACTTATAAAGATCAACTGCAGCAGCTGAAGGGGAAAGATTTGCACACATACGGTTTCCTTGGTTATCCTTTGCTAATGGCAGCGGATATTCTGCTTTATCGGGCGGAGGCCGTGCCTGTGGGCGAGGACCAAATTCCACATTTGGAAATTACCAGGGAAATTGCTCGTCGTTTTAATTATCTTTACCGTCAACAATTTTTCCCTGAGCCGGAAGCAATTCTTAATAAAGTTAAAATCCTGCCGGGGATAGATGGGAGGAAAATGAGTAAATCCTACGGCAATACTATTGACATGTCAGATCATCCTGATGAGATAAGGAAGAAAGTTAGGAAGATGGTTACCGATCCAGGACGTATACGCAAAAATGATCCCGGCAACCCAGATGTCTGTACAGCCTTTGTTTTTCATGGAGTTTTTAATACTGAGGAAGTGGCTAATGTTGAGCAAGTTTGTCGTCGGGGAGAAATAGGCTGTGTGCAGTGTAAGAAGCAGTTGGCAGAACGCATTGTGTCCTTTCTTGAACCCATCTACGAAAGAAGACAAGCTTTAGAAAATAAAAAAGATTATATTCGCGCAATACTGACAGACGGAGCTAAACGTGCTTCCGCTTTGGCTGCCGAAAATATGGCCAAAGTACGCGAATTGATGAATTTGGGTCAGCTTTAGAATTGTTTTTCACTGATAGTTAGGAGGGGAGAAGAGCGGCCGGTGGAGTATCAGGTCAGCCTACCAACGTTTGAAGGTCCTTTTGCTTTGCTTTTTCACCTTATCGAGAAAGCGGAAGTAGATATTTACGAAATTTCCATCGCAGAGATAACAGCCCAATATTTGGAGACCTTGCAAATGATGCAAGAGCTAAATTTAGACCTTGCTTCAGAATTCATGGTCATGGCAGCAACCTTATTAAAAATTAAATCAAAGAAATTGTTGCCCGAAAGTGTTGGCATAGATGATGAGGATGATGATGAGCTGCTGGCTATTGAGTCCCAAGAAGAATTAGTGCAGCGCTTGCTAGAGTATCGCTATTTTCGTAATGTTGCTGAAGAACTGCGCCGTTATGAGCAGGAACAAAAACGTGTTTTTGTGCGTTCACTTGCAGGAAAAAAAGTGGTCCTAATTAATCCTAATCAGCCTGATTTTAGCCATACCGGTATCACCCTTTCAGGCTTGGCGGCAGCCTTTGAAAAGGTTTTGGCAGCATATCAAAGACAGCCGCAGGAAGTGGCGCCGGATGATTTTTCCGTAGTAGAACAGATGGATTATATTTTGCGAGTTTTGTGGCAAAAAAAAGGAGGCTTGGAGTTTACCGCTTTGTTTTCACCTTCTGCCCATCTGGGTGAAATTATTGCTAGCTTTGTGGCAATACTGGAACTTGTGCGGTTGCGCAAAATAGTTGTTTGGCAGTCTCAGCCTTTCGGTGATTTGATAGTTATGAAAAGGTAAACCGGAGGTGAAAAAATGGAGATAAAACCGCTGGTGGAAGCTTTGCTTTTTATGGCTGAAGAGCCGCTGCCACCGGATAAAATTGCAGAAACATTGGGAGCAAAAACTAAAGATGTGCGCAAAGCGCTGCGTGAATTGCAGCAGGAATATGCTGCGCCGGAACATGGCATACAGGTAATGGAAATAGCTAAAGGTTTCCAGTTCGGCACCAAACCGGCCGCGGCTCCCATCATAGAAAAACTATTTAAAGATGAAAAGAGCTTTTCCTTATCACAGGCAGCTTTGGAAACATTAGCCATTATTGCTTACCGCCAGCCGGTTACAAAGATAGACATAGAAAATATTCGCGGTGTTAAAGTAGATGCTGTATTGAATACTTTGGAGAAACGCCGTTTTATTCGCACTATGGGGAGAAAAGATGCTCCAGGGCGGCCAATTCTATACGGTACGACAAAAGAGTTTTTAAGATATTTCGGCTTAAAAGATTTAAATGAGCTTCCCCGCTTACCTTCCGTTAATGAATAATTGACATTTGTTTGGCGGACATAATATTTGTCCGTCGTTAATTTTGCAAAAAAAAGTACATAATCTTGTAACATTTTTTTGTTACAATAAAACTTGTTTATTAAAAGCATTTTTTAAAAGGCTAAAATAATTAAGAGGTGGATTATGCAAAATAAAACAATATTGGTAATCCTTGCTGTCTTATTGGTAATTACAGCTGCGGCTGCAATAGTAATTAATCAACGCAGTGAAGTGGTGGCAATTGTTAATGGGGAAAAAATAACTAAAGATCAATTGTATGAAGCCTTTTTAGCTAATGGCGGCAATACCGTACTCGAACAACTGATCAGTGACCGCATTATTCAGCAGGAAGCTGCAAAATTAGGTTTAAAAGTTACAAATACGGAAGTGGAAGCAGAAATTGAAAAATTGATTCAGGAAAATTACTATGGTAATGAGGAATACTACCAACAAGTTTTGACTCAATACGGCATAACAGAAGATGCTTTAAAAAACAGCATTCGAACAGAATTACTGCTAACAGCTATTGTACGCAATAAAATTGAAGTCACGGATCAAGAAGTGGAAGATTACTTCCGTGAAAATCAAGAGGATTTTAATATTCCTGAAAAAATAAATGTGCGTCATATTTTAGTAGAATCAGAAGAGGAAGCGAAAGAAATTCTGACACTATTAAATGAAGGGGAAGACTTTGCCGAGTTAGCTAAAGAACATTCCCTTGACCCAGGTTCTGCTGCTGAGGGCGGCGCTTTGGGTTTTGTCGGAAGAGGTCAATTTGTGCAGGAATTTGAGGATGCGGCCTTTGCCTTAGAGGTAGGCCAATATAGCAAACCGGTAAAATCTGAATATGGTTATCATATTATTGAGGTGCTGGAGAGACAAGAAGCTCGCGAGGTTGAGTTTAGTGAAGTGGCGGAAGATGTGAAAAAGACGCTGATAGAAGAAAAAGTAAAGGAAAAAATTGTGGAAGAATATAATGCGCTGCGTGAAGCCGCCGAGGTGGAAACCAGACTATAGCAGTAAGCCGCCAAAAGAGGGGTATAGTGCCTACTTTGGGCGGCATTTTTTTTGATCTTTTCGTTTGGCAATTTGCGATCTTAAGTATGGTTCTAAAAATGCATTTTTTCCCTCTGATTAGGATAAAGTAAAAGAAACTGTGCAGCAGAGCAGCGTGGTGGCGCATGAAATTATTTTTAACTATATTACCTTTTTATACTGTAATTATGCTGTTAGTGTTGCTAGTGCCGGTACGTATAAATATTTTTTACCTAAGGGAAAATAAAGATGACTTTATTAGTATCCGTATTAACACTTTTTTTTCACTTTTGCGTTTAAACTTAGAGGTGCCGCTGCTGCAGCAGGAAGCACCGCTGGAACTCAGCTGGGAAGCAGAATTAAAAGCGGGGCAGGATAAGCTCTTGCGTGAAGAAAAAGATAAATTGTCGGCCTTAACACTGGATTGGAGCAAAATATTTCGTTTTTTACGCTGGGTGCAGCGAAACCGACATTTCCTAAAGTATCTTTCCAATTACTATCTGCAGGCCATGACTGTAGAAAGACTTAATTTAACATTTCAGGCAGGCCTGACAGATGCTGCAGCAACAGGTATGTTAACAGGTTTTTTTTGGAATGCGGCCGGCATATTGAGTGTTTTTATGCAAAAACGTTTTCGCTTAAAGAAGAAACCGGTGCTGATAATGCAGCCCGATTTCAATGGCCAAGCTCAGTTTAAGCTATATTTTGATTCAGTTGTTTCGTTTCGGATTGGACATTTTATGCTTGGGGGTATACTTTTCTTGTCAAACATAATTCGAGGAGGAACGTTTAAATGCAGGAACATCCAATACAAGGATTAATGAAAACAGCAATGGAGAATATAAAGGAAATGGTGGATGTAAACACCATTGTGGGTGATCCTGTGGAAACGCCGGATGGTACTACCATCATACCCATTTCCCGCGTTTCTTTTGGCTTTGCCGCCGGTGGCAGCGAGTTTGAAAATGAAGATGTGGAAAAGAAAAATAAAAAGGAAGAAGAATCATCATCTTTACCTTTCGGCGGCGGCAGTGGCGGTGGCGTTTCGGTGCAGCCGGTAGCATTTCTGGTTGTCAGTAGTAATGGACAGGTACGCATGCTGCCTGTAGACCGGCATGCCATGCTTGACCGCTTAATGGATTTGGCTCCAAGTTTACTAAACCAAATCCAAAGCTTGCTGCGTCAGAATGAATCGCCCCTTACAACAAATAATTACCAGATTTAAGGAAAAAACAAGACAAGTTCATATTCTTTCTGCCATGCGAATAACAATAAGCATGGCATTTTTTATTGGCAGAAAAGATCGGCAGATACATCTTTCATCACTAATAAGCAAAGGAAGTTTTTGCATGATTGGAGGGCCAAAAATGCGCAAAAAGATAATTTCATTCTTAATATTAATTTTATTATTGCAGACAGGCACTGTCTGGGCAATGGATCCTCCCGTTGTGACAGCCCGTGCGGCTATTGTTCTGGACCAGGCGACAGGGCGGATTTTATTTAGTAAAAATGCACATGAAAAGCTGCCAATGGCCAGTACCACGAAAATCATGACAGCAATCATGGCCATTGAGTCCGGGAAACTTACCGATCTTGTCAAAGTAAGTGAGAATGCAGCGTTGGTAGAGGGCTCCAGTATAGATTTGGAAGCCGGCGAAACAAAAACCGTGGAAGAATTGCTTTATGGTTTAATTTTACGCTCCGGAAATGACGCAGCTGTAGCCCTGGCTGAACACCTGGCCGGATCAGTGGAAGATTTTGCTCGCCAGATGACGGAAAGGGCACACCAGTTGGGAGCGATGCATACAAAATTTATGAATCCCCATGGGCTGGATCATGAAGAGCACTATACAACCGCTTATGATTTAGCTTTAATTGCTGCTCATGCCATGACGCTGCCTAAATTCAAGGAAATAGCCGCTACACTTGAACACAAAATATCCTGGACGGGGAGGCCATATGACCGTATCTTACGCAATCAAAATAAACTACTAACCATGTATGAAGGTGCTGAAGGTATTAAAACAGGTTGGACTACTCCCGCGGGACGCTGTTTTGTAGGTGCCGCTTCCCGCAACGGTTGGCGTTTAATTAGCGTTGTTCTCAATGCTCCCCAGATGTGGGAGGATACTATCGCCCTTTTGGACTTTGGTTTTGGGCGCTATCAATGGAAGACTGTGATTGAAGCAGACACCCCACTCAAAACAATTGCCGTAAAAAAAGGCACGCGCGATAAAGTGGCAGTGGTTGTAAAAAATGATATTTGTTTGCCGTTAAAAGATAATGAAGAAGAGCTGCTGCGCTTTGAATTTAAAGTTCCTGCTGAAGTTAATGCTCCTGTAAAAGAAGGACAGGAACTGGGGTTACTATATATTTATTTTGGTAAACAGTTAGTACATAAAGCACCACTTGCAGCCGCAGCTGAGGTGGAGGGCACAGGTTTTTGGGCCGGCTTAAGAAATTTGTGGCATCGTATTTTCTAAGGGTACATTTACTAGGTGGAGGATGGCAGGAAGATGATTAATTTAATTTGGTTTGCCATGATCATAATCGGGCTTGTGGTATCTGCTGCCACAGGCAGGGTGGAAGCAGCAACAGATGCTCTGTTTTCCTCGGCACAGCAGGCCGTTAGCGTTGCTTTTTCCATGATCAGTGTCATGACTTTTTGGTTGGGAATGATGAAGATAATTGAAAGAAGCGGTTTAATAAAATGGATTGTAAAATTGCTGCGACCACTATCATTACTTTTGTTTCCGCGTCTACCGCGCAATCACCCTGCTATGCATGCCATCCTCATGAATATGAGTGCAAATTTGCTGGGGATGGGAAATGCAGCAACGCCCTTTGGTTTAAAAGCGATGCAGGAATTACAAAAAATTAATGATGATCCCTCAACCGCCAGCGATGAAATGTGCACCTTTCTTGCCGTTAACACTTCTGCTTTAACTCTAATTCCCACCACTGTTGTTGCTTTAAGGGCGGCGAGTGGATCGCTCTACCCTACGGAGATTGTGGGGACTACCATTATAGCCACTTTTTGTGCAACGGCTGCAGCCGTTGTGCTCGATAGAGTATTGCGCTCTTTTACGCAAAAAAGGAGGTAGACGGTTGCTGCAATTAATTGTGCAGACTGCGGCAGCATGGGTTATTCCGGTCTTCATTTTTATTACTCTTGTTTACGCCGTAATAAAAAAAGTTGATGTTTTTGATAGCTTTGTGGAAGGAGCAAAGGAGGGCTTTACCACTTCAATATCTTTAATACCATATTTAGTTGCCATGCTGACAGCCATTGGTTTACTGCGTGCTTCAGGCGCATTGGATCTGTTGACTAAGATTCTGTTACCTGTGTTGACCACTTTTAATATTCCGGGTGAAATTATTCCTTTAGCCATTATGCGTCCCCTTTCCGGCAGCGGAGCATTAGGGATTACTGCAGAAATTCTTAATTCCTTTGGTCCCGACTCTTTTATTGGGCGTCTCGCATCTACCATGCAGGGTAGTACCGATACAACCTTTTTTATTTTAACAGTCTATTTTGGTTCAGTCGGAATTCGCCGCACTCGCCATGCCCTGGCTGTGGGTTTGTTAGCTGATTTGGCTGCTTTCATCGCTTCCGTTATAATTTGTTCACTCGTTTTTCACTAAACTTGCAACTGCGACGTTCTTTCGCTATGATGGAGGAAAACAGGATAAGCAAAAGATTTTGATGTGAGGGAGATAATGGCTGAAAGATTGCAAAAATTTTTGGCTAAAGCCGGTGTTTCCTCACGGCGTGCCGGCGAAAAATTAATCCGTGAGGGCCGTGTTAAAGTTAATGGCAGGATCATCACACAAATGGGTTTTACTGTTGATCCGGCCGTTGATCTGGTGGAAGTGGACAATCGCCCTGTGAAACCGGTGAAACAAAAGGAATATATTATTTTACATAAACCTGTAGGTTTTGTTACGACAATGAATGACCCTTTCGGGCGTCCCACTGTCAGAGATTTACTACAAGGCATAAAAAGAAGAATTTTCCCCGTAGGCAGGCTGGATTTGAATAGCAGTGGACTTTTAGTAATGACCAATGACGGTGAGTTGGCTAACCGATTGATGCACCCATCCTTTGGTGTGGAAAAAGAGTATTTGGTTCGTGTAGATGGCTTGCCCGGTCCTGAAGCGTTAGAGAAATTGGCAAAGGGTGTTTTATTAGATGACGGTTTGACCATGCCGGCCAAAGTGCGTCTGATAAAGGCCGGTCGCCCCACTTCGGTGCTGTCCCTGGTTTTAAAGGAGGGTCGTAATCGTCAGGTGCGTCGAATGTTGGAAGCAGTGAATCATCCTGTGTTGTCGCTAAAACGTATTCGCTTTGGTCCCTTAACGCTTAAGGGTTTAAAAAGTGGTCAGTGGCGCCGTCTGACAGCAGCTGAGGTCAAGGCTTTGAAAAAGGAAGTGGGATTGAAGTAACCCTAAACTAACTAAGGGAGTTAGTGTAAAATTACTATAGGTTTTTGAAGGAAAAATCTATTTAAAATAGAAAGAGGAACCTCACATTCTAGCAGAATGAATACCCCCTAAAAGGAGGCGGAGGTTCCTCATGGATGTAATTCG
>JAAZIQ010000052.1 GCA_012800795.1 Bacillota bacterium | reverse complement strand
TGTCCTGCCTCCCATTACTAAATTCTACAAGAATACCTGTCCACAAAGGCTTTCTTCCTATTATATACATTTTAAACAAGTGAATGCAAGAGATAGGCCGACGGAAAACATTATTTCTAAACCTCCCGCGTCATGTGTTATAATGTAGATATTACTCCCGTTTTCAGCAAAGGGGGGCTATTGTGAAGCGGTTATACGGCTTTTTGGGTATGCTTCTCATTGCAGGAGGGCTGTTCCTTATTTTCATTCCGCTTTATCGCTGGCTTAGTAGCAGCTATTACCAGGCTCAAGCACTGCAAACACTGGAAAAATCAGCAGTAGTAGAAGGGGAAAAAACAGAAAGTTCAGCAAATAAACAAGCAGTTAAAGATGATTTGCCCAAAGCACTCGGTCTTTTGGAGATCCCGAAAATCAATTTAAAAGTAGCTGTTGTTCATGGTACCAGTCAGGAAGACTTAAATAAGGGCGCCGGCTTTTACGCTCAGAGCAAACATCCCGAAATAGGCAATGTCTCCATAGCTGCTCATAGGGGCCTGTGGTTTCGTCACCTTGACCGCCTTGAAGCCAATGACGAAATTATCTTGACTTTGGGAACAAATCGCTATCATTATCTGGTGCGAGAACAGTTTATTACTCACAGTCGCGACTGGAGTGTTATCGATTCTACAGGTAAAGCAGAATTAACTCTCACCACCTGTTTATATACAACCAATACTAAACGCCTAATAGTCAAAGCAGATTTAGCTAAAATAGAAATATTAACGGGAACTTCCGCCAAATTTATGCCCTAGTTTTTAGGTATATAAATAGCCGGACAAAATTGTCCGGCTTTTTGGAAACTATCACTTGGGGGGTGATAGGGGTTCCCTTACAAAAGCATATCTGACCAGGAAATGGCAAGCTGCCCACCACTAAATTTTCCTTTTAAAGCTTGGTTGCTGTAATTTTGAATAATATAGCGATTATGCGGCAGTGTGCCAAAATACAGCTTTGCAGAGTTGCTTAGAGTGGGATCTGCAGGAACCCAGCCACGGCCTGTTAAATAAAATTCAACCCAGGCGTGCCTATAAGTACGTAAAGAGAATGAACCGCTTTGAGGCCATTTACTACCGCTGTCTGCGTAACCATAAACAACCCTGGCCGGTATTTTAGCAGCCCGTGCTAAAGCGGCACTTAACTTCGCAAAATCTTCGCAAACTCCTGAGCGGCTTGTTAAGGCACTTAAAGCACCTCCACTGCGCCGATTAGCATCATATCTTATATTGCTGGCAACCCATTTTGTTATTGCGTGCGCTTTTTCCCAGTCACTAGCCAATCCTGCCGTCAGCTGCTGGGCCAAACTGATAATTTGCCCATTTGTGCTCTCTATTCCCTTGGCGCTGCCTAAGTAAGAAGTAATTTGTTTACCGCCCTCCGGCTGATAATCTGCAAAGAAAGTAATTTTAGAGCAGCGCACCTTGCTGTAAATCTCGAGTGTTACTTCTTCTCCCGGCTGTAGTTCAGCTATGGTAAAAATGCCAATGCGTGTACCATTAGCCGTTTGAATTTCTTTTGGCTGCAGGGAAAAAGTCTCGCTCCGAAGGCTAAAATATGGTGAGCTGGCCGTCACCAGCGGAATATGAATACTAATATTGCTGGCTATTTCGTCTCCTTTATTTTTTACTACTGCTTGTGATAAAAAAGTGAATTCCCTCGCAGCGCCCAAACTGTAGGGGTTAGATGGGATGTCTTTCTTTTTTGGTTTTGACTCTTCAGCTGTTGCTGCTTTTATTTTTGTCGAAGAATCTGTGATAACTGCATTTTTTTCCTTATCTTGCCTTTTCGTCTGGATTATTGTCGTGAATTGTTCCTGCTGCGGTTTTGTCGCCCTTTGGGATGTTTCCTGCTTATCCCCACTCCCCTGCTTCGGTTTTGTCATTGCCGTAGTTGCCGGGGAATTTTCTTTTTTTGCCGCCGACATAAGTTGGCTGCGCAAATTTTTTTCTCTTCGCATCAGTTTACTCTCAATAATTTCTGTTTCTCTCAAGATATTGCCCGGTTTGCAAATATCGCCCTTTTCCTCTGCTTGTCCGCCTTCCGGTAGCTGCCAGTACTGCATGGCAAAAGCACTACTGCAAAAAAACAATACCAGCAGAAGAAACAAAATGGAACGGGATAATTTTTTGTCCACTTTTCTACCTCCGCTGGGCTCCTCCTGACAAGCAAATAAAAAACTTCAGCCAAAAGCCAAAGCTGAAGTTTTACAAAGTAAAACTCCTACTCTTCGGCAACTTGGCGATCATAGGTTTTTAAAACCCTTAGACCCATAGTTTTGCGTCCTTACTTTTCAGTAAGTTTGCCCTTGTCGGGTAGGACCCTTTATTTATTTTTCTACACACAATCTTTACTGCACTTACATTCTACATAAAATTCTAATTTCCTGCCCACTTATGAAAATAATTCAATAAATACCATTATTTTCTCCTGTCAAATTGGCACAAAAAAAGCAGGAAAATTGCATTTGTTGACGAATGTTCTTGTGATAGAGCAGGAGGTGAGATACATAATGCTTAAAAAAAATAACCTCTGGGTTCTTCTCCTCCTTTTACTGACTGCCGTTATTTTTGTCGGTTGCAGTATAATTGAAGGTACAAATGACAACAAAAAACCACTAGGGCAGGAAACCAAACTTACGGGACAGCAGCTTGTGGAAAGCCGCTGTTCTCAGTGTCATACTTTAGATCGGCTGACCAGTAAAGAGAGGGACAACAGCGAATGGCGCAAGCAGGCTGAAAGAATGTTAGATAAGTCCCCCGACTTACTGACAGAGGAAGAATATGAACTTGTTGTCAGCTATTTGCAGGAGCAAAATAGTAAACAATAAAAAGTTAAGGGAGACCGCCTTTTGGTGCGTGCGCTCCTTTTTTATTACTTACAGCAAATAAAAAAAATAAAATAAGCTTAGATTTTGCAGAAAAAGCTCTCTTTTCTTAATAATTTCCTGAAAAGAAAGGATTTAACCCATGACAGGCAGAAGTAGTGTTATTATTATTATTTTTGGCCATGTTATGTTTACGGGCATAAAATATTGGAGGGATCTTTTTGAAAAAAATTGCTTTAGTGGCCGACAGCACATCTGATCTTACTGCTACTATGAAAAAAGAACATAATATCCATGTTATACCTTTAAAAATTCGCTTTGGACAGGATGAATATTACGACGGAGAATTAAAATCTGAAGATTTCTACCAGCGTTTAAAACAAGCTCCTGATCTACCAAGCTCTTCCCAGCCTGCACCAGAAGATTTTGTCAAACTTTACAAATCTCTTTTAGAGAAATATGATGAAATAATTTCCATTCATCTTTCTGCAAATCTTAGCGGCACCGTTAATGTAGCTTGGATCGCAGCAAAGTCTTTTAAAGAAAAGGTACATATTGTCGACTCTAAAACGATTAGCCTGGGTATTGCTTTAATAGTAAACGAAGCCGCACTCAGTATACGTGAAGGTCTGAACGCAAAACAAATTCTTGAACGTCTACATAATGCCCGTAAAAACATTGAAACCATTTTTACTCTAAATACACTTGAATATTTGCAAAAAGGCGGGCGCATTGGCAAAGTAGCCGGCATGGTAGGTTCCCTGCTTAATATTAAACCGATCATTCGTGTCAATGAAGAAGGAATTTACGTCCCAGCCGGCAAAGCCAGAAGCCAGGATAAAGCCTTAGAGCAAATCGTCCATCATCTGCAGAAATTTGCCGGCAACCGCAAGGTAAAAGCGCTGGCTGTTGCCCACGGTGCCGCCCAGGAGGCAGCAAACAAATTAAAATCAGCTTTAGAAAGCACTTTTGGTGTCTCCACTTCCCTTTTTACGCAAGTCAGTGCCGTCATTGGCGTACATACCGGACCCGGCACGGTAGGAGCTGCAGTTTATTATGAGTAATAAATAAATAGATGCAGGGCTATATACCCCCTTAACCCTGCATCTTTTTTTAGTAGGCTATCGTATTAAAGGTATAAGCTGGAATGATCAGTTAGTGTAAAATTACTATAGGTTTTTGGAGGAAAAATCTATTAAAAAATAGAAAGAGGAACCTCA
>JAAZIQ010000051.1 GCA_012800795.1 Bacillota bacterium | reverse complement strand
CTCCTTACAACTTTTGCTTAGAGGCTTAATTCAAGGATGCTATGCGGTGACTCCTTTTTTTTACTATTCACCCTGGAATTTTAGACTGCCATTTTCGGTAATTTTATACTACCATATACATCATTCAGCAGTCGTTGGGCTTTTTTACTACTATCATGACAAAGAACCGTCCCCCTGCACCTCATTTCTTAATGTTTTATTAGATTTTTTGCTAAAGGGCAGGATATTGTTTTGTGACAGCTAACTTTACAACAACATAGTTTCATGAGCTTGCAAACAGGCAATACTATAGCCGTAAGGAGGAATAAAAATGACTGAATTACTTAACAATCGTGAGTACCGTCAAAAGCAGTTGAAGCAGATAATTAAGGATTTACATGCGGGTCACAGTGTAGAAGACGTCAAGAAACGCTTTAAAGAGCTGCTTGAACATGTTGGAGCTACCGAAATTTCACAAATGGAACAAAAACTAATTGAGGAAGGAATGCCGGTTGAAGAAATTCAGCGCCTTTGTGATGTACATACAGCTGTTTTTCGAGATGCCTTAGATGCACAGACACCACCAGGCACAGAAGAAGGTCATCCGGTACAAACATTTAAGGAAGAAAACAAGGCTTTAGCAGCTGTTATTGCTGAGATTGAGGAAATTACCAAGCAAATCAGTGCTGCTGCTACCGGTGATGATATCTCCGCTTTCCTTGCAAGATGGCGTCAGCTGCAGGAAGACTTGCTGACTATTGAAAAACATTTCAGCCGTAAAGAAAATATCCTTTTCCCCTACCTGGAAAAGCACGGCATTACCGGCCCGCCAAGTGTGATGTGGGGCCTGCACGATGAAATCAGAGCTAAGCTTAAAGAAATCAATACTTTGCTGTAAAAAACGGATAATCTGGCCAACAAAAGATTGACACAGGCCATTGCAGATCTTGTTTTACCCACCTTACACAGCATAACTGAACTTTTCTATAAGGAAGAAAACATTCTCTTCCCCATGTCGCTGGAAACACTCACACCGGATGAATGGCAGGAAATCTTTGCTCAAAGTCACGAGATTGGCTATGCATTGGTTACAGCGCCAAAAAACTGGCAGGCCGCACCCCGTGATGATATACCTACACCGACTACAACTCAAAGTGACTTTATTAAACTTGATACAGGGGTGCTTAATCTCGAACAATTAAACTGCCTGCTGAAGACCCTACCTTTTGATTTAACCTTTGTGGACAAAGATGATATTGTTCGCTATTACTCTGCCGGTAAAGAAAGAATTTTTACCCGTACACCGGCCGTAATCGGACGCAAAGTCCAGTTCTGCCATCCTCCGGACAGTGTACACGTAGTTAATAAAATTGTGGAAGATTTTAAACAGAACAAGCGAGAAAGTGCAGACTTTTGGCTGCAAATGCAGGATAAATTTGTCTATATCCGCTATCTACCCGTTCGTAACGATAATGGTGAATTCATAGGTGTAGTGGAAATCACGCAAGACATTAAAGACATCCAACAGCTGCGCGGTGAAAAGCGAATTTTGTCTGAAGAATAAAAACTTTTTTTTCGTGACAAGGAAGCGTCCCCTGTCATAAATAAAACGACGCACCGACTAATAATGTCAGTGCGTCGTCTTAAAATTAGGTTCTGGCAGAGACCTACTCTCCCAGGGGCTCTCGCCCCAAGT